>JAENVX010000104.1 GCA_016650355.1 Bacteroidia bacterium
ATTGAATATTTTTAATGCTCAATATAAAGACATGCCATTCCACCCTCACCTGACGCTTGCTTTTCGTGATTTGAAAAAACCCATGTTTGAAAAGGCATGGGAGGAATTTAAAAGCAAAGAGTATTCTGAATCTTTCGCTGCTAAGCACTTCACACTTTTGAAGCACAATGGCAAGGTTTGGGAATCACTAAAGGATTTTGAGTTTTAAAAAGTGTCAGATTCACAGAAGGGAAGCATTTATCATCGAATCTCCTGCACGTGATGTATATTTATCATTCAAATTAAAATCATGAAAACAATCATTCTGGGGTTTCTATTTCTAACTTCTATTAGCACGCTGGCTCAGACAGGATCTGAAATTTATCTTTTCGATCTGAAAAGTAAGAAGGGCGCAGTCACGATCACCAAGCCCGTAAACATAACCAAGCATAAAGGTTATGATAACCAGCCCTCATTTGATTCAGAAAACTCCTTGATTTATTATTCCTCTTTTAACGAAGATGGCAGGTCGGATATTAAGACCTTCAATTACAAAAAGAACGAAACAAAATCCTTCACAGCTACTCCGGAGCGTGAGTACTCACCAGCACTCACTCCAGGGAAATTTTATATTTCTTGCATTATTCAACGAGATAATAACGCGCAAGATTTGGGGAAGTACCCGGTGGGAGGAGGAACACCCGAAGTGATCATTGATAGCCTCATGATAGGCTATCACGCCTGGATCGACAATAGCAATTTGGCATTATTTGTCTTGGGCGAACCAAACACCTTGCATCTTTATAGGCTGCCAACACGAGAAGACAATATAGTAGCAACTAATATCGGTAGGTCGTTGCATAAGATTCCAGGTGAACATGCGCTTAGTTTTGTTCAAAAAACTTCTGAGAAAGATTGGTTGATTAAGAAAGTGGACTTAACTACAAAGAAGATATCCACCATTACAAAAACTATTCCTGGCCAGGAGGACATTGCCTGGACTAGTGATGGATTAATAATAACCAGCGATGGCGAGAAGGTTTTTGTTTTTAATCCGGGTAAGGATGTAGCCTGGCGTGAGGTTGAGGTTAAAGATGGAAAGGAAGTTTTGAAAGGTGTAACAAGACTGGCTGTAAGCCAGAAAGGAGATAAACTGGCAGTGGTGGTTGCTGAGTAAGGTCAAGGTTTAAAGTCCGCTAGTGTTGGATTTAAAAGTACGGCCAACTCGATACTTATTTTTTTTATTACTGCTCGCAAAACGATCCTTTCGCCACCCACAATTTTTTGAAGTCCAGCTCCAATAAACCTTCTTGCACAGCAGGGTCAAACTCAATCACTTCTGTTTCAAGGTCTCCTTTCAATATCAGAATGCCACCTTCGCGATCACCAAAATTTCCCTCTGCAATTACATTACCTGTCACTTCAATTTTCTTTAGATAGTCATCGTGCCTTTTAAAGGTAAGGGGTGCATCACCAATGGTAAACTTGGTGAGGTTGGGGTTGTAGCGAATGAAATGATACATTGTCATTTCATAGGTTTCTCCTACCGCGCAGGCTCCGCCTGCGCGAATTGTAAAAGGCAATATTTCAACGTCCCAGCGGTTTGCTTTAATCCCTGGATCTTCGCTAATCCATTCATTCACTTCTTCTACTGAGGTAGACTTGAAGATAAATATGCCACCACCCCCTTCAAATGGCCCCGCCACAAGTAGCTTCCCCTCTTTAGCCATTTTGTTGATGTTTGCCAAGTGACCTTTCATGATCTTATCTACTTCTTCCTTTGGCAGTTCTACCTTGTCGACTTTTGTATTAAGAAAAGTGAAAATGAATTTGTTGGATTGTGCGAAGGAGAGAGTGTGGATGATAAAGATTGGAAAGAAGATGAGAAGTTTTTTCATTGAAACGAATTTACAATTTTTCTGATTTGGCTTTACGGTATGTCATTAGCGAGGCCCAAAGAAAGTGTTTTATCAACCTCCTTCTGTTGGAGTAAAATTAGTTTAAACAACCTCCTTTCCCCGACTAATCAACAATACCCCAAACAGAATCATGGCTGTACCAAAAATCTGCAAGGCAAAAATAGATTCGCCCAAAAGAAAGTAGGCTAGCAGAATGGTTGACACCGGACCTACACTACTAACAATCGCTGCGTTATCAGCCCCAATGCGTTTGATACCCAAAACCACTAAATAGGAAGGAATAACTGTAGATAGTATGGCCATGAGAAAACTGTAAATGTAAACCAGTGCCGGAAAGTCTGAAAGCGATTGCTCACTGGTGATAAAGAAATGCAGGAACACGCCAACGCAGGCAAAACTCATGGCGTAACTATTAAATTTAACAGCACCAACTAGAGGAATCATTTTGCCACTGCCCACAATGTAGGCGGCAAACGTAAAGGCACAAACGAAAATAAGAAATGACCCCCAGACAAAATTTTCATTTAGCGAGGAGCTAAAATCGGCCTCACCGAAAAAAGCCAGCAACAATCCGACATAGGTTATAATAACTGCCAACCATTGGATAGGTTTAATCTTATGTTTAAAAATCAGTGAGTTCATCAACAGAACAAGAGTGGGATAGATGAATAGAATTAATCGCTCCATGCCTGCTGTTACGAATTGTAATCCCAAGAAATCTAATAAGCTACTGATGTAGTAACCCAAACACCCAATGAAGGCCACATACATCCATTGCTTCGGAGTAAACTTTACGTTTGACTCTTTAGAAGAATAGAACCAGGCCGAGACAAGAAAGAATGGAAGTGAGAAAATCATGCGAAGGGTAAGAAGCGAAACAGCTTCAACTTGTGTATCGCGATAAGCGAGCTTAACGAAAATAGCTTTTGTAGAAAAGCAGACAGCCCCCATCAAACAAATAATAATACCCCAGAAGAAAGGTGTAGGATTTTGTTTTGGCATTGGTTAGGAAATCAAAACCTTCACCAATTTCATCATTTCCTTTTCATCGTTGTAAACGTTCGGGGCTACACGGATAGCATCTCCGCGGAAGGAAACAGAGATTTTATTTACCTGTATTTTTTCCTTTACTATTTTTGTTTTCAGAAGCTGAGGCAACCGAATTCCAAACAAATGCTGACCCCGATATTCATCATCTTCTACCCAGAAGCCCGATTCTTTTAAAAGGTGCAATGGCCTGCTCGTGATCTTCGCACAATAGGCTTGTATATTTTCTGGTTTCCACTGATTGATTTGCTTTAATGCGGCCAGCATCATCGGCACCAAAATAAAATTGCTGTGTTCACCTACTTCGTACCTAAGGGCGCCCGCCTGATAATCAGTTTGATAATTTACAAGCTCCGCAAAATTCTCACTGTGCAACCGGTTAATCCAGTTTTCCTCAATAGGCGTTCCTCCGTCAAAATATTCACCGTAATAGGCAAGGCCGATAGAGTACGGTCCCATTAACCATTTGTAGCCCCCACAAATTAGTGCGTCAGGTTTTATTTTCTGAATGTCAAACGGTAGTGCGCCTACGGATTGCGTTCCATCAATCACCAACAAGGCCCCTACCGCCTTGGTACGCTTTCTGATTTCAACCAGATTGAACAACGTACCATCCGCCCAGTGCACGTTGCCCAGTGCTACCAGTTTTGTGTTTTTATCAATAGCCTCCAGTAAAAGTTCATTCCACCGTTTGCCTCTTCCTTCCCTGATTAGTGGAGGATTTATGATTTTTATTTTGGCACCAGTTTGCATGCTTAATCGTTGCCATGGGTAGTAATTGCTCGGAAATTGTTCAGCTGCCACGATTATCGAATCAGTCGAAGTAAGCCTGAGGTTGTTGACCACATTAGCTAGCCCGTATGACACTGAAGGAATGATCACTATTCGATTGGATTCTTTTGTGTTAATCAATTCTGCAAATGCTATTCTTAGCGATTCACTTTCTGAAAAGAAATCATCAGTGGAAATTTTGAATGGGTTCCGCTTGGCTTTTACTCCGTCAATACCTGCTTTCTCTACGCTTTTTAATCCGGGCGACATATAAGCACAGTTGAGATAAGTCGTGCCGGTTTGCAGTGAAAATTTTGCTCGCTGGTTCTTTAGCATCTTAGTAGTTTTTACGTGAGAGATTTAATGAGTCGCGCAAGTAACTGAATTCATTTTTATTTTTTGTCCAATAATCAGTAATGAGCGTTTTATCCAAAACTGCTTTCGTGCGTGTGGCTTTGCTTCGTTCCGTGAATGATTCTTCCCAGCCTAATATTTTATGTGGAAAAGATTTCTCAAATCGAATGGCTAAGATCCTCTCATGATCTTCGATGGAGACGGTGTACAACAAATCACTTATGTTTTCGGAAATGGCACCATTGGCAACCATAACCTTTAAGTCGGTGTGGTTTAAGCGCGTGAAAAAAAGTCCAGGGATCATCTTAAATTCTCCAATTGGAAGATTTTCGGGTTCGAGCCTGATTAAATTCCAGAGTTCATCTTCCAGAATTGCATTCTCAAGTGTCAAGTTTTCATCCCCCTCATTTTCGAAGTAAGAGAAGGCAGAGACATTATATTTATTACCTTTTAGTGTTAGTTGATTAAATACCTGGCCACACCATTCTTGCGATGACATAGTGCCTTTAAGGGAATTGGGAAATTGGCTCCTCAATACAGGGGTAAAAACCGATAGCATCATTGAATAAGGATAAATTCCAGTGACGAAGTTTTTTGTAAAATTCATCTTTAATACACTAACCTTATCTTTTCCTGCGTTGTCAGGCTGGTCTAGTTTCACTAGTTTTTTTTGAGAAAAATCTTCCGTGACAAAAATCAATACCGCTTTTCCTTCACGTAATTCACCGTACCTTGATTGTTCTAGTGAATATGAGCTCAACTCAGCTTTCCCTGCATACCAATAAGTTTTAAAAGTGTCGGTTTCATACGGTTTTATAGAGGTGGATTGCGAAGAGACTTGTTCTTTACAACCACTTATGGAGATACCAATCAATAAAGCAAACAGGCATTTCTTTACATGTATCATAATAAATCAGTTAGCTATTCTTGTGAAAAATACTACTTAATAGGTATTGTCTATGAAATAAAGCGGCCATACATTTAAAACCGTAAAGATTATATCGCTATTGCTTAAACGTTTGGTTACCATTCTCTTCTAATAGAAATATACGAGCACAATTTACGAATTCATGAGAGTAGCTGCTGAGAATTATAAGGGGATAGAATTCGTTAGGATTTCAATGCTCCCCGAAGACCAAAAAAAAATGATCTGGACATCACTAAAACGTGAGAAGATTATTAAAATTTTAAAGCAAGATTGCCTTCTCAATGATTGCATTCAAATGCCAGACTATGAAGCGTGGTATACTGAAAATTATAAAGTTGAATCGGTAACTATAGTAGCATCGAATTCGCAGTCGATCCGAAAGCCAGAATATAAATTGGCATTTAAATAATCACCCAAATCAAGAGTTGGGTTTATCCCTTATGCCTTCCGGAACAATCTCCAGAACATTGCCCGCTGGGTCTTCAAAATAGAAAGACTCCTGCCCTGTTTCCCAAATTACTTTATCAATAATTGTAATCCCCTTGTTTTGGATTTCCTGTTTGTGAGTTTCATATTCTTTGGGTGTCACCTCAAGTGCGAAGTGATACTTTCCCTCCACAGCGTGTGGAGGTGGGCTTTGCTTTTTGCGCGAATCATTTGGATTGAAACAAAGTAGAACCGAACTGCCAGTCCGAAAAAAAATGTGTTTGCCCGGTACGTAACTTATAATAGGTAGTTCTAATAAATTATGATAAAAGTCTTTGGCTTTCTTTAAGTCGTGAAAGTAAATACACGTTTCTTTTATCTGCTGGAATCTCATGCCCCTGGTTTTAAATCTTTTGTAACATTGCCTTTCGGAAGGTCAGGCTTGTATTTAGAATCCTTAAAAATTTTATCAGCACTTTGTATTAGCATCAATTGAGGCAGTGTTGTTTCAGGGTATCGTTTCATATAGGTTTTTACAATCTCCCAGCCTATCCAGGTACCAATTCTGCCCGGACATTTCTCACCAACTTCAATTGTTTTGGGGCGTTCATCGATATATTTTTGCTTTACCTGGTGGCCGGTTTCATACAAAACCTGATCCTCAATAAACCGATACCAAATTAGGCCTTCATTTTTTCGAGACCCGTTTATTTCTTCCTGCGTGTAGGCAATAAAAATACTATCGGCTGTGCAGGGCATCATGTGCTTGGCAAAGTAATAAGCCTTGCCAAAAGCAATCATGTCTGCTAACACTGTTTTATCGTCAACATTTGTCTTATTGAAACGATCATCAATTCCATAAAGCAACATCACTGAGGGGACAATGAAATTTTTCTGATATCGCCTGAGCATGTATTCATACATGTTGGGTTTGTATTTAGCATTTGGGCCAAGGAAATAATCTAATCCGATGATGACGAGGGAATCAGAAACATACAGATCGCCCTCAAGTCCGGTGATAACAGTAATTATTTTCGGAGGTGTAAAGTCGGGATAATAATACTTCATGTTTGCAAACGCTGTCCTGAATTCTCCTTTTAACTCTGTCAAATCACCAAACACTTTTTTGGTCTCCATCAACAAAGTATCAAGGTGCGGATTTGTAAAACGATGAAAAAGTTCGTTGATGAAAACCGAATCATCGGGGTAGGCAGGGCGACTGAAAAAATAATCACGTAAGGTTGTGTGTTGCGAGAAAAAACTCACCAATTCTGCTTTGGTGGTGATAGCCGGCAAGGAATCTTCCAGGGATTCAAACTGAATATTTATATCCGCTTCAGATGTCTTTGGTACAAAGACACAGGTTTCTTCTTTATCTTCAGCGCAACCCGTTAACAGACAAGTCGCTGACAGCATTAAAACTACGATTCTATTCATTTAATAAAGTTCAACTATTTTTTGCGAAGATGCCTAGAATTTTATAAAACATAAAGAGGTACTCCAATTGAGTGTATTTATGTTTCTAACCCATTAACCGAGTAGTATATTTACCCTGTGAATTTACCTAAACACATTGCCGTTTCCGGAAATATTGGTTCCGGAAAAACAACCCTGGCCAAAAAGCTTTCCAAACACTATGGGTGGACGCCACTCTATGAATCCGTAGATAACAATCCTTACCTGAAAGATTTCTATGAGGATATGGCGCGCTGGGCTTTTCATCTTCAGATTTATTTTCTGAACAGCAGGTTTAATCAGGTGCATCAAATACGCGCAAGCGAACGCACCATTATTCAGGATAGAACCATCTATGAAGATGCTCACATTTTTGCAGCGAATCTTCATAAAAGCAAACACATTAGCGATCGCGACTATCAAAGTTACCTGGACATTTTTAATTCCATGATCAATTTTGTAAAACCTCCTGACTTGCTTATTTATTTGAAGGCAGATATTCCAAAACTGGTGCAACAAATTCAAAAGCGCAACCGTGATTTTGAATACAATATCAAACTTGAATATTTGCGAACGCTGAACGAGCATTATGAAACGTGGATCAGTCAGTATAAATTAGGTAAGCTGTTGATTGTCGATGTCAACCATATGGATTTTGTTGATCGCATTGAAGATTTTTCTGATATCGTTGGAAGAATTGATTTAGAGCTGAATAATTTGTTTGGGAGCCTGACAGCAGGACAATAAGCGGAAGAAGGGGAATTTCCAGACCCCGCTTCATTATTATTTGTAACTTTAACTCAATAATGGACACTAAAGAGAAGTATACAATTATCGAGAAGGTGATGAAAACAGAAGACGAAGCTGTGCTTAACCAGATAAAGGAAATTCTGGAATTCAATGAAGAAACTTTCTGGAAAGACATTAATTCTGCCCTAAAGGCATCACTTGAAAGGGGTTTAGATCAAAGTGATAGACAAGAAGGGATTCCGCATGAAGAAGTGATGAGCTCCTTAAAAACAAGAAGGAGAATATGATTCGGAATGTCATCTGGACTCCTGAGGCTACAGAGACATTCAATAACAACCTTGATTATTTGGAGAAAGAGTGGGATTTGAAAGTCAGTGATCAATTCACCGAAAGAGCCCACAGCGTAATTTTAAAAATCTCTCAAAACCCAAAACTATATGCGTGTGTTGATAGAAAAACGAATCTCTTTCGTTCGGTTAGCTTTTGGAATAACTATCAAGATCCAGAAAAAATGCCAGTATAAAATAGGTAGAGACAAAACATCTTGCGGTTCTGCCTATTTCAATTCAACAACAGACGAACTATATCCCGCAAAAATCCCCAATCCATTTTCAATGTTGGTAAATATCTGAACCGGTTGTGCAAATGGATCTCCACTTGTATTATTTTGCAAGCTTTGCGCGACAAAATACCTGAAGTACTCTTCTGTTACACTTTGAAGCACTACTCTTACCCGTGGAGGGTTTTCTGGATAGATACGATATGACCTCAGTTTGATCCGGAAAACATAATTCTTTCCATTAAATAGGTTGTCCTTCAGTAGCTTACTCGCTCCATTGGAATTGTCATTGTTCATGGCTGGATCCACAGGCTCCACAAACAAATTTTCTACATAGCGAATAGTGTCTTGGTTATAGACGTAAAAGCCATCGCGTAATACTTTAACTTCATAAAAATTTTTTGTCTCGCCAGGATCTTTAAAGGTGATGCTCATCTCAACCGCTTCGCCTTGTGACTTAAACGCTGAGGAATCCACATCCAAAGAAGTGATAGGCACCGCAATAGGCGATAGGCTAGCCGCTTTGAGCAATTTATCTTTAACTTTTACCTGAACAGAATAAAATTCACCAGACGTGGGTTTTGTTTTACCCTTGTACGTGTATTGAAAGAATCTGTCGGGTGAACCACTTAACGTTTCAATCACGTGATCATTTTGATCCAGAATGTTCACTTCAGCATCTCTAACTGGGTCGAACGATCCAAATCTGGAATCCAGAATATTTCGGCTATAAGAGACATGCACTTGCCACACACTGTCTGGCGAAAAAAGTGAGTTGACTACAACCCAGGGTTTATCAAGAGGAATATCAAAGTCCACAATGGTTGTGCAGGCTGTTCCAATTGCCGTAAGCGTAATCAAGACAAAAGCTTTCCTCGTCATACACTTAAAATTTAAAACTGTAGGTAATGG
The DNA here is from genome assembly GCA_016650355.1 of Bacteroidia bacterium. Lineage (GTDB taxonomy): Bacteria > Bacteroidota > Bacteroidia > Cytophagales > Cyclobacteriaceae > ELB16-189. Next base: position 9,101 of record JAENVX010000104.1, read on the forward strand.
ATGGTATTACAGGAAACAATGAGTATTGAACGAACTTTTTGCTGCCTGGGGAGAATGGGTTATCATGGCGATACTCAAGATTGATAAAAAATGGATTTAGCCGATTGTATGCATTATACACAGCAAGCGCCCACTTACGTTGACCCCACTTTTTGTCTTTCCACCAACTGAAACTCAAATCGAGGCGGTGATAGCTTCTCATCCGAAACGAATTTCGGTCGCCATAATAAGTAGCTTCACTATTGCCATAGCTAAATGGCGAATTGTAATTGCTGGAAGCGCTTTCATAAGTTGCAATTGGTAATGTTATAGCGTTTCCCGTTCCATACACCCACGCCATTGAAAAGTCCATCCGTTTGTTCCATTCGTGCGTCATTGCCAGGCTTATGTCGTGCCGCCTGTCGTACTTATATGCATATTCTTTTCCGAAATTTAATTCGTCAAATTGACGAACAGCCTTCGACAATGTATAGCCTAACCAGCCTGTAACCGCTCCGGTTTTTTTTTGTATGAGTACCTCCATGCCAAGACTTTCCCCTTCGCCATTTGTTGCTACCTTATCTTGCCAATCACCTTCTATGTTAAGATAGCTTGCTCCGTCTTTATACTCAATTAGGTTATACATTTTTTTATAGTAACCTTCCAGGCTAAATTCAAATTGCGATTTGTAGGTCTTGGCAAATCCTATGGCGACTTGTTTTGCTTGCTGCGGCCGGATACGTGCTGTGCTCGGAACCCAAAGATCGGTGGGCAGCCCAATGCCCACGTTGGTGAGCAGGTGGATGAATTGGGTCATACTGGAATAAGATGCTTTAAAAGAAAAATCATCCGACAATAAAAACCGCGAGGAGATACGTGGTTGAATAGAATAATACCACTCATTCTCCACTGCAAAAGCAGAAGCGTGAACACCTGCATTTAGTTTAAGTCGTTGACTGATCTTCCAATCGTCTTCAGCATACACAGCGGCTTCGTAAGCACTTGTGGGGTTAGCTCCTAATGTTGTGTCACCTTCATCGGAAGAGCGGAACGCCAAAACACCTGGCGAAAAGCGATGCCAAATATTGTTTGCCCCAAAACGGATAAAATGATTTGGACTTGGTAAATAATCGAAATCAACTTTGGCTGCCCAATCGCGAATGCCGGAATGATAGAGGATGCCTGAAAAATATTCTTCAGAGATGCTTGGAGTATTCTGAGTCTCCTGAAATTTTTGAGAGATGTCAAAAAGATAGCGACTATACGTAGTTGTTACGTTGCTAAAAAGTTTAGGGCCAAATACATGATTCCATCTTGCAGCCGTAATAACATTTCCCCAACGCAAACTAAATTGATCATCAGTTTTTGTAGAGATCGTATCGTATGTATCAGTGTATTTAGATTTCGCGTATGCTTTGTCGTTGCCGAGGTAGGTGCTGAAGTAAAGTCGGTTTCGTGGATTAAGGATATGATTTAGCTTTAGATTAAGGTCATAGAAGTAGTAACCTGCGGTTGTCTGGCTTCCTTCTCTCTTAGCTTGCGCCCTAATGATAGGCTGGGCAAGTACATCAATGTATGTTCTCCTGGCTGATACTATAAAAGATGTTTTGTCTTTATTAATGGGTCCCTCTACAGTCACCTTAGCTGAGATACTTCCTATCGAGCCCTCTCCCTTTACCTTTTTCATATTGCCTTCCTTCATATTGATGTCTATCACAGAAGAAAGTCGGCCACCGTAGCGCGCAGGGAAACCACCTTTAATTAGTTCCACATGGTTGATGGCATCGGCATTGAAAACAGAAAAGAACCCAAATAAATGAGAAGCATTGTAAATAGGAACGCCATCCAGTAACATCAGGTTTTGATCGGGGCCACCACCGCGCACATAAAGCCCTGTACTCCCTTCATTACCTGATTGAACACCAGGCATTAATTGAAGGACTTTTAGAATATCCGTTTCACCCATAAAGGCAGGCAAGGCTTTGATCTGTTCGATGGGAACACTTAAGGTGCTCATCTTGGTTGATTCATGAATAGGATCTGCTTTGGTACCACGCACAACAACTTCATTCAATACTGTTGAACTTTGTAAGTTGATAATGATCACAGTATCGCGCTTGAGAAAAAATTGCATTGTTGTTGGTTGATAGCCAACATAGCTATAGATCAATGAAATCGAGTCTTTAGGAAGTGTTAAACTGTAAAATCCGTGTGTGTTAGCCGAACTCCCGGATGAGGTTTTTAAATGTAAAAGTGTTGCCCCAATCAGACTTTCGCCTGTTTCAGCATCTTTTATATAGCCACTTATCGTAAATTTTTGGGCTTGTGATGAGAATGCCAAAATGATCAGAAACAGCAAACCAATTATTTTTCTCATACAAGCCTGGCGAATAGACGATAGTCAACGTAACTATTTATTCCCTTATTATATTTAAAAGCAATATTAATATCTGTTTATGAAAGCGCTCACATTCCACGGCAAAGAGACTGTAGTTTATGAATCGGTTGATGATCCAAATCTTCTCTCCCCTAAAGATGCCATTGTTCGGGTAAAGATATGCGCCATCTGCGGGTCTGATCTTCATGTTTATCATGAACATGAAAAAGGGCTGGATCATGGTACCGTTATGGGCCATGAATTTGCCGGAGAAATTGTAGAGACAGGTAAAGAAGTAAAGTTACATCGGAAGGGTGATTTGGTGATGAGCCCTTTCACCACCAGCTGTGGAGAATGTTTTTATTGTAAGATTGGTCTCACTTGCAGATGTGTTCTTGGACAACTCTATGGATGGGTAGAAAACGGGAAAGGTTTGCAAGGTGCACAAGCTGAGTTTGTAAGAGTCCCAATGGCAGATTCAACACTCAAGAAAATTCCTGAAGGTGTTTCTCTCGAAGAAGGTTTAATGCTGGGAGATATTATTTCAACAGGATTTTTTTGTTCGCATCAGGCGGACATTAAACCTAAAAATAGTTATGCAGTTATTGGTTGCGGACCCATTGGCCTGATGGCAATTTTGGGGGCGATTGAATATGGAGCGGAAAAGATTTATGCAATTGACTCGGTGGAGGATCGGTTGGCTCATGCAGAAAAATTCGGAGCGATACCAATTCATACCTCAAAGCAGAATGCCGTTGAAGTCATAAAGGAAAACACACAAGGCCGTGGTGCAGATGCAGTGATGGAAGCAGTTGGTAATTACAGCGCAGCAAAGCTTGCTTATGATCTTATTAGACCTGGCGGAATTATTTCGCAGGTAGGTGTTTGCA
>JAENVX010000105.1 GCA_016650355.1 Bacteroidia bacterium
TCCCTGGACCTTACATAAACTTAAGTTTGAAAAAACGGAATCTTTTTAAGGGCTTAGAGATTGGTGAAATAAATGGCAGATTTGGATTTGAAGGGGTTGCCTCCGCCACCGATGAAAACGCTATTTATTCAAGTACAGAGGCTAGCATTAATGCCTCCCTAATATTTCCACGATTTCTTATTCCGCTCAAAGAAAGAACATTTTACAAGTATGGTCAATACAATCCTCGCACAAAAATTTCATCGGGCTACACGTATTCCGACAGACCAGAATACCAAAGAGGTATTACTAACGTTAGCGGTACCTATACGTGGGATATTAATCATAAGAAACAATTTTCGTTAACTGCTGTCAACCTCAACATCATTGACTCCGATCTCAGCCCGAAGTTTGATCAACAACTCAAAGACTTACAGCAGCAAGGAAATAATCTAATTAACGCGTTTAAAAGGTCTTTTGTCAGCAGTATGATTTTTTCCTTTACCTGGAACCCAACTAACTATGGTAATCAAGAAAGCAACTCTCACATCATTCGCACAACACTGGAAAGTGGTGGTACGTTCCTAAACATAGGGATACCGAAAATTTTGCTCGAGCGAAATCTTGAGCTCTATCAATATTTGCGCCTAAGCTTTGATTTCCGTAAAAATATCATTCTTGACAAAAGCAGGTCGCTTGCCTATCGCATCAACTCTGGCATAGGACTCCCCTACGGAAGTAGTAATGATGTTTTGCCTTATGAAAAGAATTTTTTTGCCGGAGGAAGCAATAGCATACGTGCCTGGCGTCCAAGACGGCTCGGAATTGGCTCACAACCACCACCTCTTAGTCTGGATACTGCACGCAATGGAGTCTTCGACTATAAGTATGAAAAACCCGGTGAAATTCTAATTGAAGGAAGCATTGAACTGCGCCAAAAACTTTTTGGCTTTGTAAGCAGCGCGATTTTTCTTGATGTTGGAAACGTATGGCTTTTTCGAGAACTAACTCCGCCTCCCGCTGCACTTACCACACCCAAGTGGTCGGGCAATACTAAGTTCAACTTAAGCAGCTTTCTGTCGGAGTTCGGTGTAGGCACTGGATTTGGATTGCGTTTTGATTTTAACTTTTTGCTATTGCGTTTAGATGTTGGAATAAAAGCGTGGGATCCGGCCAGACAAGCAGGCGACCGATTTGTATTGGACAATCTAAGATTTTACAAGCCTTATAGCAAAGATCGGGAACCTGTAATCTATAACATTGGTATTGGGTATCCGTTCTAGGATTTGAATTAATATGATAGCAATTTATCAATTTCCGACCTTACTTTTTCTGCACCAGGCATCATCATTTTTTCCAATTCGGCATTTAGTGGAACGGCCGGAAGGTTGGCTGCACCAAATGTCCAGACTGGGGCATCGAGGTAACTAAAAAAATCTTTTGATATTCTACCTGCCAGCGATTCGGCAAATGAATTTAACAAAGGCTCTTCTGTAAGCACAAAAACCCGACTGTGCTTTTTAACAGAATTCTCAATCGATTCCCAATCAATAGGATTGAGCGTACGCAAATCCAAGATTTCAATCCTTCCTTCAAAAGATTTCGAAGCTTCTCTGGCCCAATAAATCCCCATGCCATAGGATATTACCACGGCACTCGCTCCTAATCGTACCTGATTTTCCTCTGCCCTCTGGATGACATTAGCTTTCCCCAATGGAATGATATATTCTGCATCAGGCTCAATCATTTTTGAGTCAAGGGTACCAGGTACTTTGCTCCAATACAATCCTTTATGTTCCAACATGACAACAGGATTGGGATCATAAAAAGATGCCTTCATCAGCCCCTTCATGTCGGCTGCATTGGAAGGATACACCACTTTGATTCCCCGTATGTTCAACAAAGTTGATTCAATGCTCCCTGAGTGATACGGGCCACCACTACCGTAGGCGCCTATCGGAACACGGATCAGCGACTGGATTGGAAATTTTCCTTTTGTGAGATAACAGCTTTTGGAAAGCTCTTCCACAAGTTGATTAATTCCAGGCCAGATATAGTCTGCAAACTGAATCTCCACAATGGGCTTTACTCCTACTGCTGACATTCCGGCTGTTGACCCAATAATGTAAGCTTCCTGAATTGGTGTATTGAAGACACGATCGCCTCCAAACTTTTGTGCAAGTGTAGCTGCCTCACGAAAGACTCCACCCAATCTTCCTCCTACATCCTGCCCATAAAATAAAGCTTCAGGATGTTGTTCTAAGATTTCTTCCACCGCATGAAGAGCGGCATCTACCATCAGCACTTTTTCTCCATCCCTGGGGGCGCGAATTCCTGATTCCCTGGTGATGGATGTCGGAGCAAATTCATGAGAATTGAAATCATTCACATCCGGATCTGGTGAGCTTACCGCTTTCTTATAAGCATCTAACACTTTCTCTATGGCATTCATCCGAATCGCACTTAATGATTTTACGGTTTCACCATTTGCCAATAACTGTTGTTCCAATTTATGTATTGGGTCATTTTTCTCCTGAAGTTTCAGGTTGTCACCTCGGTACCACTCCTTGCGCACGCCAGATGTGTGGTGACCAAGCAATGAACATGTAGCATGGACTAATACAGGTGCCCTCTTTTCTCTGACAAAGTCGAATGCCGTTTTCAAACAATCATAGCTTTTGACAAAATCAGACCCCTCTACACGAACACGTTCCATTCCTTTAAATCCAGCGGCATACTCATACGCATCCATTGCGCGCATTTCTTTTCCAGTAGCAGAAATAGCCCAATCATTATCCTGAACTAAATAAAGAATTGGAAGCTTCTTCAGTACTGCCATCTGAAAGGCTTCTGCTACCTCCCCTTCTGTGATAGCCCCATCTCCCATCGAACATAACACAACGGGTTTGTTCTTTCCTTTTAATAAACCCTGTGATTCCATAAAGGCTATTCCATGCGCCATTCCCGTAGCGGGAATTGCCTGCATGCCTGTGGCAGAGCTTTGGTGTGGAATGATTGGGAATCCTTTTCGTTTTAGTGCAGAATGGCCATAATACGTTCTACCACCTGAAAAGGGATCATCACGTTTGGCAAGAAGCTGAAGCATTAGCTCATAAGGTTCCAACCCAATAGCCAGTAACATCGATTCATCTCGATAATATGGTGATGCGAAATCATATGATTTTAAGTGAAGCCCTGCTGCAATTTGAATTGCTTCATGCCCCCTTGACGTGCTGTGAACATACTTACTACACACTTCGCGATTCTGTTCATAAGTTTCCGACATGCACTTAGCCGCGCACATCAGTTCAAAAGCTCTTAAGAGAACAGATCGATTTATAGTATTTGATCGCACTATTTTTTTAGCTGAAGCCACAGTAAGAATGCGAATTTTGGGAAGATCAAATATAGGGAATTATGGATGCTATCTCTCCCAACGAAATGCGGTTTACCAGCGCATTCTCACGTTCAATTTTTCAAATCCAAATAGCATCATAATTCCATGAGTGGCTAATGCATTTCGACCATCTTTTGGTACTTTTCATTCTTAACATTATCTCTATGCGAAAACCGTACATCTTTCTTTTTCTTATTTCTCATCTGCCGTTATTTTGTTTTGCACAGGCTGATTATTTCTACCCAACTTCAAAATCCTTCAGTAAAGACATTCCTACGCCAGAACAGTTTCTCGGATACCCAATCGGCTCACATCATACGCGACACGACAAAATAATTGACTACTTCAAAACCTTAGATCGTTTGTCCGATCGCGTTTCCGTGGAAGAGATTGGCGAAACGATTGGGCACCGCGTACAGGTAGTTGCTAAAATTACCTCACCCGCTAACCATAGTCGTCTTGAAGAAATACGAAAAAAGAACCTGGAGGGAAGCACTGATATACCCTTAGTCATTCAACTTGGTTACAACGTTCATGGCAACGAGCCCTCCAGTTCGGAAGCCGCAATGGTCACAGCCTATTATTTAACAGCAAGCGAAGATGAAGAAACTCTGCGCTGGCTAAATGAAATGGTGATTTTAGTAGATCCTGTTTACAATCCGGATGGAAGAGACAGGCATACTCATTGGGCGAATATGCACAAAGGATCTCCAGTTGTATCAGACCCAATGGATCGTGAACACAATGAGGCCTGGCCCGGAGGGCGTACAAATCACTATTGGTTCGATCTCAACCGCGATTGGTTTTTAGGTGTGCACCCCGAGAGTCGAAACCGCATGAAGTTCTTTCATCAATGGCGACCCTATGTAATGACCGATCATCACGAGATGGGTAGTAACTCTTCTTTCTATTTTGACCCCGGAAAGTATACCAGCAACAATCCGGTGGTTCCAGCATACCTTTATGATGTCGTTCACCCAAAATTTGCTGAATATTTTTCGAAAGGCATGAATTCCATTGGTTCGTTATATTACACCAAAGAATCGTATGATAAGTTGTATCCGGGATATGGCTCAAGCTATGTGAATTTTTATGGAGGCATTGGCTTACTCTTTGAACAAGCCAGTTCGCGAGGGCATGTGCAAGAAACCACCACCCTACCTATCACCTTTGCCTTCACTATCCGAAATCAATTTACAGCATCACTGGCAACAGTGCGTGCATCTATTGGCGAAAAGGAAATGTTGCGAAAACTTCGAAAAGATTTCTTTTCATCAACCCTAGCTCAAGCCAAGTCGAGCCCAATAAAAGCATATGTGTTTGGGGATAGCAAAGATGTAAGCAGAACCAACGCCTTTATTAATCTACTCCTGCTTCACCAGGTCGAGGTCTTTGAAAATAACCAAAACGTTAACGCAAACGGAAAGACTTTTGAAAAAGGAAAATCATTTGTCGTACCAACTGAACAGACCAACTACATCATGGTTCGTTCAGCTTTTGAAAAAGATATTGTTTATCGGGATAGTACTTTTTATGATGCTTCCACCTGGTCTCTGGTTCACGCCTTCAATATGCCACATGCTGAAATAAAAGGAACTTTTGCAAAAGGCAGCGCCATAAAGGAAACACCAACAAAGGTTGCCCAAGTAGTGACCAAAAGCAACTATGCCTATCTAATGGATATTTCAGATTACCAGGTGCACAAAGCTATCTTTCAACTGCAGTCCAAAAAAGTAATTGTGCGGACAAGTTTCAAATCGTTTAGCGCCATGTGCAATGGAGTGGAACGAGGTTTTCCACATGGATCGATTGTCATACCCGTTCAGCAACAGACCCTGGATTCAGATCAGTTATTTGCCGCAATCCAGGAGGTAAGCAAAGCCACTACGATGGATTTCTATGGTGTTGAAACAGGGCTAAGTACAAAAGGAATTGATCTTGGGTCGGGCTTGATCAAAACTATTAAAATACCTAAGGCGATAATGCTTATAGGTTCTGGCATTTCGGGTTATGAAGCTGGAGAAGTATGGCATTTGTTGGATCAACGAATTGGCATGCCTATATCAAAGGTTGATCTGATAAATTTACCCAGGGTAAATCTCAACGATTATAACCAGATGATTATGGTTAGCGGAACCTATCCCACGGACAAATCATTTTCGGATAAGATTAAGCATTGGGTTCAAGGTGGAGGAACATTGATCACCCTCAAGACTGCTTCTGAATGGGCGATCAAGCAGGGTGTTGTTAAAGAAAAGTTGGTCGTTACGGATACCCTTAAAAATCCTAAGCGAGTTGATTTTGAAAATGCAGCAGACAGTGAAGGAGCTAAGCGAATCGGAGGATCGATATTTCAAATTGATCTTGACATTACAAACCCGATAGGATTTGGTTATGGCGATAGAAAAGTTTCTGTCTACCGAAATGGCCAAACATTTTTACAACCGAGCAAATCAGCGTACCATACTGTTGCACAATATACCTCAACCCCTTTGATAGGAGGATACCTTCACAAAACAGATCTCAAGAAAGTTGTTAATTCTGCGGCAATTATTTTTAGTCCTGAAGGCCAAGGAAGAGTATTGCTGTTTTCTGACAATCCCAACTTCAGAGGAACCTGGTACGGAACAAACAAAATGTTTCTCAACGCAATGTTTTTCGGAACCTTGATTTCATCCCCTACTAATTTTGGAGAAGAAGAATAACACATTAAGAATAAATAATACTCAAATGAAAAAGCTAACACTTCTATTTGTTGTGCTCATTACCATGCTCGTTGCGCAAGCACAAAAAAAAGAGACCAAGGCAACGGTAACTGAACCAAAGAAGGACGAGCTGCCTCTACCTGGGATTATATTCCGAAACATTGGTCCTGCTGTGACCTCCGGGCGAATCTCTGACTTCGCAATAAATCCTTCAAA
>JAENVX010000106.1 GCA_016650355.1 Bacteroidia bacterium
CCAAACCACGGCCTGAACAGAAGCACCTCAGCGGAGGCAACGAAGGGAAGCTTCCGATCGGGTGGAAAGTGCGAAAGGATAATGCGCAGACTGCGCACGGAGGTGGTGCTGACTCTGTGGCATTCGTGCAGATGACCTTTCCCCTAAAACCATCTTTTACTAAACGTGGAAGGTATCCGACATGATCGATATGCGCGTGAGTAATAACAACTACATCTATTTCTACTGGATCAACGTGCAACTTATCCCAATTCCTTAGACGCAATTCTTTTTGACCTTGGAAAAGGCCACAGTCGATTAGTATTTTCTTACTATTGATAGTAAGTAGGTATTTTGAACCAGTAACACTCTGTGCAGCGCCAAGAAATTTTATTGAAACATCCATAGAATTAATTCAATCAGAAATGTACTGAATTAATTTGTACGACAAGACAATGGCAGTCAACAAAAAAGGGAGCACAGCTCCCTCATCAATAAAAAATAGTGATTGTTAATTCCTTCTTGTAATCTCGGGATTGCCACGGTGTGAAACTGAACTGGCAACTCCTTTTGTAATTTCAAGTGTTTCGGTAGCATTAACTTTGGCACTAGATGCGCCATGAGCCTCTACCACTGCCCGATCCACTTCAAAGCCATAGGCTCTTAGTCCAGAGGCTCCTGTGATGTTTGCCTCCATAAAATTTCCTTCGCCCTTTAATTCTAACGAGGAGGCGCCAGTCAACTTAATATCCAGATTACGAGCGGAAAACTCTCCAATACCCTCAACAGCTCCGAGAAAATTAATTTCCATCTCTTCTTCATCAAATCCCCGAACGTTCACTTTACCAGCACCACGTACATTAAGTTCGATAAGACTTGGCGTTACAATGGTTATCATTAAGTTTTCTTCGTTTAGTACGTTGTCTTTCCAGAAAAATTTCCTATCGTCATCATAATCTACAACAAGTGTTTCACCATCGAGGTAGACATTGTAATGATTGCGCGTTGATTTATTCCCTTTTATTCGCACGGAATAGGAGTCACCTTTAATTATGGATGCCTTAAAGATTCCGTTTAAATCTACACCGTCAAAATCCTTCAGCCCATATTGATCTTGCGCGTCTACATCAACTGAGATAGGAGTTCCATTGTCAAAAGAGATTTCCTCCTCCTCGTTTTGACAGCTTAAACACTCGCAACCCCTCTCGGTCATTTGCCAAGTTTGCGTTTCGAAATTTAGTGATCGGTAATTCCTGCTATGACCCCGGATCACATTGGTATCAATCAATCGCCAGAGCTCAGAATCAATAACAAAGGGCTGATTGTAGGGTATTAATATATCTACATCCAGGCGTTGAGCATGAAACTTAGCACCATCATTGAAAATTATATTTGAATCGAACGTAATGATACTGTCAGTTTGCATAACTGCGTAGGTGACTGTCTGCGCGTTTTCACCGGCTAACTTTCGTGTGGCACCTTGTGCCTCAAAGCGCTGAACAAGTTTAATCTCCTTGCCATTGTAACCTTTTAGCTGAAGAGATGTTACATCGTAGTCATCAAGACCAACTTCATTTATTTTAAGTACTGGTGTCTTTCCAGCTAGATCAAATACTTTCTCTGTTTTGTATTCGCCATCTTCTTTGAAAGCATAAATGAAACGAGGGATGCTGAAACTGAGAACGGCAACGCTGATAAAAAATGTGACAAACATAGTCCAGCCTACAAGAGGATTAAAAGCAAGTTTTTTACTAACGATGGATCCACCTATCAATAAGATGAACATAGCGGGTATGAAGGCGGCCAGGAATGCGAATAATACAGTCCAGGTTGGAAACGCATTTCGCATTGCGTCTAAAGGAAGACTCAATCCATTTATTGGAAGGTCACCCCATAGAGGGAATGAGCCAACTGAGATTAATCCAATGAAAATACCGGCCACAAGGAGTAATGAGAAAACAAATGCCATCCCTAGTAAAAGTATTGCGATGCCGATCGCTATCCTTAGAATGTCAACACCAACTTTGAAGAGAGGACCTAATACTTTCGCAAGTGCGGTTATAATTGCTGCCAAAGTACGGAAGGGAAAGAGAATTATTTTTGCGAGGGTACTTTCCTCTGCCTCATCTTTTTCATTTAGTCCTTTTTTGACGGATGATTCAATATTGGAAAGCGTAACGGCTTCGCCTTGCATCTGCATTTTCTCTGTTATGGTCTTTGCCTCTGGAAGCGCGATCCATAGGACGATGTAAACAATAAATCCAAGCCCACCAATGAATGCGAAAATCACGAATAGTAGACGGATCACCGAAGTATCGGCACCAAAGAAGGCTGCAACGCCACTGGCAACACCACCCAAAACTTTTTTCTCGCTAGTGTCGCGAAACATTTTCTTTACAGTAGGTTCTTCCTCTAATTCAGAGGAAGGCGGCAGCACGATCCAGAAAATAATGTAAACCAGGATTAAGCCACCGTAACTACCTAATACTAATAGGGCAAACAATAACCTGGGCCAAACGGGATCTATATTAAAGTAATGTCCAAGTCCAGCGCACACGCCACCAACAATCTTTCTTTTTTGATCACGGAACAATTTTTTGTTCGCAGCTGGATTTCCAGATGAACTATATGCTCCGGTCTTTTGACTTTGCTCTTGTTTGAAAGATTCGCCAGCTGGGTTTTCCTGATCTTCCGCGGCTTTGAAGTCGCTGACACTACCCATGGTAGCTACAAGGAATGTTACATCTTCCTGGGTGATCACTTGCTTCCCTTCGCTGAGTTTAGAGAGGAAAATTTCAGCAATCCTTCCTTCAATATCCGCCAGGATTTCACTGCTATCTTCAAATGCCCCGAAGTATTTATTTACCGAATCGAGGTACTTGCGCAGTTTCTCGTATCCATCTTCTTCGATGTGAAAAATGATGCCGCTGATGTTTATGCTAATGTTCTTTTTCATACTTCAGTTTGTGAGATAGGAATGTTAAACGTTTGTTTTGGATTGGTTCGTTATCATTTCAGTGGAATGAATAAGGTCATCCCAAGTTTCGCTCAGTCCCTTCAGAAAATTAGTACCTATTTCTGTGAGTTTATAATACTTTCTAGGCGGTCCGGATTTGGATTCCACCCATTTATATTCAACCAATCCTGCGTTTTTCAGTCGGGTGAGAAGAGGGTATAGCGTTCCTTCCACCACGATCATCTTGGCATTTGTGAGTTCTGCCAACATATCCGAGGCATACACTTCACCGCGTGCAATAATGTGCAGGATGCAATACTCCAAAATACCCTTCCTCATCTGTACTTGCGTGTTTTCAAGGTTCATACATCCGTTTTTAAATGAATCTATATGTATATACGGCAAAGTACTATGTATGGCCAAGTACTTTGCAGGAATTTATAAAATATTTTATTGAGGTTATTAAAACCCTATTTTTCGAGCGATTTTGATAGTTTGTAATTTTGGTAATTACTGCCCGTAATGAAGCGCAAAATTTTTCAGACCATGGTTTATTAGGATATTGCAGGTTGTTACTTGTGATTTTTGGAGGGTATCTAACCGGAGGTGAATAATTTCTGTTGTAAATCGATGTTGAAAAAGGGTTTAGTTGTATTCATCCTTCTAAGTTTATCGATTCCATTTTTAAGCCGAGCGCAAATTTCGAATAGCTGGATTGATTTCGGCCAATCTTATTATAAAATTCCGATTTCGAAAGATGGCATCTATAGGCTTACCTATTCCGATTTACAAGCCGCTGGCTTTCCTGTAAATTCAGTAGACCCAAGGAGGATACAAATCTTTCACAGAGGCATCGAGCAGGCCATTGTTGTACAAGGGCAAGCGGATGCCGTTCTCAACACCGCTGATTATCTTGAATTCTTTGGAAAAAGAAATGACGGCACAAGAGACGCAGCGCTCTATAAACCAACATCACTTCAGCCGCATCCATATTACAATATCTACTCCGACACAACTGCTTATTTTCTTACCTGGAATTTTACAACTCAGGGAAAGCGAATGTCTACTTTTTCTGAAGTAAATGTTTCAGGTATCCTAAAAGAAGTATCACATGATAATGAAAAACTGGCGTTACTTACTGATCAGTATTCCGGTGGCTTTACGCAAAGTGATGCTTTGCAGTACTCCCAATTTGATCAAGGAGAAGGGTGGACAGGTGTTGCAATAAAGCAAGGTCAATCCGTGGATTATGTTTTGGATTTACTTTCCAATACTGTACAAAGTGCTAGCCTTCCGCAATTGGAGGTTTTGATTGTTGGTAGGGATAATATTTCTCATTCTGCAGAGATCTACGTTGGTCCAAATGCAGGATCATTGCGGAAGATTATCAATTATGACTTTTTTGGTTTCGAGGCTAATAAACTTTCAGCAAACCTCAATTGGGCAGACATTGGAACGGATGGAAAAATGATAGTGAGACTAGCTGCAGTAGGAAGTGGTACCAATCGCTTTCAAGTAAGTGCATCGTATATAAAAGTAAATTTTCCACAGAATTTTAATGTTTCTGGTGTAACGGAAAAAATATTGAATCTCAAACCGAATCCCTCCAATAAGTCTTACGTTGAATTGGATAATCCTGTAGCAGGCTTACGAATATGGGATATTACTGATCCTAACAATTTATCAATAATTGGTACTCAATCTTCCGGAACCATACTAAGAGCGATAGTTCCAAGCACCGAAAATCAAAAAACATTTTATGCAAGTTCAGTTACACTTTCACCTGGTATCAAAGCAGTATCATTCCGTCAAATTAATCCACTAAACCACGATTATTTAATCATCACGAATCGTGTATTGTTAAAACCCGCGGCAAGTTATGATAATGTAGTGCAAGCTTATGCTGCTTACCGTGCTTCAGCTGAAGGAGGAAGTTACGATACTCTCGTTGTAACCATTGACCAACTTTACGATCAATTTAATTATGGAGAGACTTCTTCTCTTGGGATTTATGAGTTTCTAAAGTTTATGGTAAATAATGGATCACCTCGTTATCTTTTTCTGATAGGTAAAGGTCGTGATGTATATTCTCATCGCGGAGCGGATTTATCATCCACTCAACTCAAAGATCTCGTGCCTGCAGCCGGGGCTCCTGGATCTGACATGGCATTTTCTGCAGGCTTGAAAGGAAGTACCTATGAACCTGCCATACCTACTGGAAGACTATCTGCTTCTAGACCCGAACAGGTTGCCGCCTACTTAAATAAAGTAAAGGAAACAGAAGCTACTTTTAATAATCCTGCGGGAGAGGTCTGGCGCAAAGAAGGTCTTCATTTAAGTGGAGGAATTCAAGCAAATGAATTGCCTTATTTTAAGAGTATTGTGGATGGATTTAAATCAACAGCTGAAAATTTTTACTGGGGAGGGAAGATAACTACGCTGGCTAAACGTGAACCCAGCCCTGTTGAGCTAATCAATGTCTCGGATCAAATAAATAAGGGTGTTAACATGATCACTTTTTTTGGGCATTCTTCACCAAGTACCATTGACATTGATATTGGCTACGTGACTGACCCAACGTTGGGCTATAATAATCCAGGGAAGTATCCTGTTTTCTTAATTAATGGATGCAATGCGGGTAATTCATTTTCAAATGGAATTTCCTTTGGTGAAGATTGGATGTTTGCCTCCAACAAAGGAGCTAGAAATTTCATCGCTCATAGTTCATTCGGTTTTGTCAATACATTACAGACATACTCAGATTATTTTTACTCAATCGGTTTTGGCGATTCTACCTTTATCAAGAAGGGGATAGGAGACGTACAAAAGGAAATTGCAAAACGCTACATCGAATCAAATGGTGCAAGCATGCCTGTCATTACGCAAGTCCAGCAAATGGTGTTGCTGGGTGATCCGGCCATGAAACTATTTGGTTCTTCAAAACCAGACTACGAGACTAATGACAACTCCATTTATTTGGAATCATATGACGGCAGTCCCGTTACTGCATTGAGTGATTCTTTTGCCATTAAAGTAATTGTCAAAAATTTTGGAGCAGCACGTGAAGTTCCACTTGAGGTAGGACTTATACGGAAATTTAGCGATGGATCAACTCTAGACTATAGTTCTAGTTTTCCGAGCCCCTTTTTCAAGGACACGCTTATGTTGAAATTGTATAAAGGGCAAATCGATGGATCGGGAAATAATGAATTCTCCATCACGTTAGATCCCGACAACAAAATTCCGGAGTTAAGTAAGGACAATAACGGTGGTAAACTACTTATTGCAATTCCTGCGAATGGCACCAAAAACTTATTCCCGATTTCATATTCAATTGTTAATAATCGAATGGTTGATTTTATATTTCAAGACACCGATTTGTTATCAACAACTCGCGACTTTCAATTTGAAATAGATACACTTAACACGTTCAGTAGTGCTTATTTACAGAAGAAGAAAATTTCAGGAAAGGTATTAGCCAAACTTTCATTTGAGTTGTTGCAAAAGGATTCATTGGTTTATTATTGGCGCACAAAATTTGAAAATCCCGAAGAAGGTGAAAGTATGGATTGGGTATCTACATCCTTCGCATATGTGAATGGTAGTCCGGAAGGGTGGACACAATCACGAAGTAGCCAGTTAATGGAAAATAGGTTCACAAATCTTACAATTGATCCGGATACGGGTTTGGCATTCACAGAAAAGACAACTGGCGTTTTTGTACGCACATTTGGAAGCAGCTATCCTTCGCCCATACCATCAACATCTGTGAAGATTAATAATTCCGAATTTAATCTTGGTAGCCAAGGTCAGCCTTGCAGGAACAATACCATTAACTTTATTGCTTTCAATAAGACAACTGCAGTTCCGTATGCAGGTATCCCATTCAATTTTCAAGACCCCCGCACGTGTGGCAGAGAGCCACAGCTTATTAACAGTTTTGCTGTATCAGAAATCGAAACTGGCATTGGAAATGATTTATTGGCATATGTAGATAACATAGCTATAAGTGATTCGGTGTTGATTTTTTCTATTGGCAATCCAGGTTATTCATTATGGTCTACAGCGATACAAGACAAGCTTGGTGAGTTTGGTATTAATCCAAGCGACATTGCCTCTATGCAGGATGGCGAACCCTTAATTATCTTCGGAAGAAAAGGAGCTAACTCGGGCGAAGCAAATTTTATCACTGCACCTACCTCACCTGAGCAAGATCAAGAGCTTCAGGCTGCACAAACCATAACGGGGCGTGC
>JAENVX010000107.1 GCA_016650355.1 Bacteroidia bacterium
ACATCCCCGCCCCGACTTTGAACGGCCGATGTGGCAAAACCTAAACGGTGTCTGGCAATTTGAATTCGATTCACTCGATCAGGGTTTATCCAAAAAATGGAATGACGGTAACGCTAATTTTTCACATACTATCAATGTTCCATTTCCATGGGGCTCAATCTTATCTGGTGTAAAAGATGAAGCAGACATTTCATGGTATAAAAGGGAGATCATCATTAGCACAGAATGGAAAAATAAAAGAACATTTCTGACTATTGGAGCTTCTGACTGGGAAACAACCATATGGCTGGATGGCATTTTTTTGGGAACACATCAAGGTGGTTACACCCCTTTCTCTTTTGAACTAACACCACACCTAAAATATGGTCAGTCACAAAAATTAATCATGCGGGTTGATGACAAGCGCAGAAACTTTACGCTTTATGGAAAACAAGGATATGGAAATGCACGGGGTATTTGGCAAACCGTATATGTTGAAGCAAGAGGAAAAGATTTTGTTGAAGCCATTCATTTCAGTCCGGATATCGATCAATCCAGAGCCACAGTAACTGTCTTTCTTCCAGAAGAAGTTAAGGATGATACCAAATTGTCTGTATCAATTATTACCTCCACAACTCCCATTGTCAAAGAGGCAACAGTTCTCAAAGGAAAAGACAAACTCGTCTTCCTTATTGATATCCCAAAACCACACCTATGGTCATTGGAGGATCCTCACCTATATGATGTTAACGTCAAATTTGGAGATGATGTAGTTAAAACATATTTCGGGATGCGAAAAATTTCGGTAGTAAATCTTCCCGGAACCGAATTTCCTTATATAGCACTAAACGACAAACCAATCTATCTTCAACTTACACTTGATCAATCTTACCATCCCCAAGGGTTCTACACTTTCCCCAGTGATGAGTTTATGAGACAGGAAATTGAACGCACCAAGGCAATAGGGTTGAATGGCATTCGACCTCATATTAAAGTGGAGATACCGCGTAAACTTTATTGGGCCGATAAGTTAGGCGTATTGGTAATGGCCGATTTGCCTAACAGTTGGGGTGACCCTGACGCAAAAATGCAAAAAGAAGCAGAAGGAACATTTCGAAAGATGGTTAGCCGCGACTACAATCATCCCTCTATCTTTTCATGGATATTGTTTAATGAAACCTGGGGATTGAAAACTAACAGTGAAGAAGGTGGAAAAAAAGTGAATACCTATTTACCAGAGACACAACAGTGGGTTGCCTCTATGTATTATCTCGCAAAATCATTAGACCCAACTCGTCTTGTTGAGGATAACTCCATTTGTTGTGGGGCAGGACATACGCAAACTGATATCAACTCCTTCCACGATTATCTCCCTGGCTGGGCATGGGAAGATCATTTAAAAAAACTGACAGAAAGTGCGTTTGAGGGAAGTGAATTTCAATTTGAAAAAGGGTTCAAACAAGGAAAGCAGCCAAAGATTAATTCAGAGTGCGGAAATGTGTGGGGCTATGAAGGAAGTACTGGTGATGTTGATTGGAGTTGGGACTACCATCGGATGATCAACACGTTTCGAAAATACCCTGAAGTGGCAGGATGGCTCTACACCGAACACCATGATGTGATTAACGAGTGGAATGGCTACTGGCGTTTTGACAGGTCAAATAAATTTACTGGCCTGGAAGAAATTATGCCTGGTATGAAACTAAACGACTTTCATGCAGCAGTCTATATTTCCACCGGTAATGATATCTGTAAAACAGTTTCTGGTGGTGAAAAGCTGAATGTACCGCTGTATCTCTCTTCCATGACTGGGGTAGATTATGGCAAGCAGCTAAAACTATCTTTTCAAATTAAACTAACAAATTCAATAGGGGAAACCTCATTGACTACTCTTGGTTCAAAACTAATTGACTACCAACCTTACACGCAAAAAGAATTGGAGCCGCTATCGCTGGACATTCCTAACCAAAGTGGGCTGGCTGTATTAACACTGCAACTTGAAGACCTGAGTGGAACTGTTCTTCATCACAATTTTATGCACCTCGAAGTGGTCGGTGAAAACAAACTGACAAAAACGGAAGTACTTTCAATAGAACCCTCGAACTTTTCGAATTCACATTGGAGTGCTAAACAGTGGAATGTTTTAGATGGCCTTAAAGTTTGTGGAGCCGGCAATGGTTACTTTGAATACACCATTAAATTAAATGACGCTATTGATTTGAACCGATTGAAGGAAGCATACTTTCTTTTAGAAGTCTCTGCCAAAGAATTGTTTGTAAAGGATCGCGATCAAAAAGAAAAAACCGATGGGAATTTTATGTTAGGAGCAAAGGCTTCACCGAGTGGCAATCCAAATTCATATCCAATGACCGATGAAACCTTATTCCCTTCTAAAATAAATATTTCAATCAATGGTGAACAAGTATTGGCCACTACGCTCAAAGATGATCCAGCTGACCATAGAGGAGTGTTATCCTGGCATCATCAGTTGAAAGACAAGAAGCTACGTGAAGCCGGTTCGTATGGATATCTTACCAAAGTTCCGATTTCAAAAAAACTTCTCAAAAATGCGATAGAGAAAGGCGAATTAGTTATTCAACTAAAAACTGTTGGAGATGGTGGCCTTGCTGTATATGGAAAATCTTTCGGTCGGTATCCATTTGATCCATCACTTGTGATGAAACTGAAATAGCATATCATTGTAGTTCGCAGCCAATTTTATCAAAATGAAAACTAAAGACAATCATATCAACTACATTGAATTCAAAGCTAAAGACCTTGAACGTGTAAAGGAGTTCTATACAAAGTCATTCAACTGGACTTTTACGGATTATGGACCAGAGTATACAGCTTTTTCAGAAAGTGGACTTGATGGAGGATTTGAAAAAGATGAGAGCAAAATAGTAAATGGAGCGCTAATTGTTCTATATCATAAAAATCTAGACTTAATAAAAAGTAAGATTATAGAATCAAACGGAATAATTTCTAAGGATATTTTTCCTTTTCCCGGTGGACGTAGATTTCATTTTATTGACCCAGCTGGAAATGAACTTGCTGTTTGGTCTGACAAATAAAAATTGAATAGTTTTTGTTTTCCTGGAGAAAATAAAAAAACTGACTACAACGCTAGATATAGTAGCTTACGCCCGCATCAGAAATAAACCCAATCATAATATGAGCAACACAAAATTGACAATAAACAGCAATGGATCGGTAAAGATTGAAGGAGAATTTGAAATTGTTGACAGCGCTGGCAACGCTTACGGTCTGCAAGGACGTACAGTTGTTTCCTTGTGTCGATGTGGACGATCATCTAATAAGCCATTTTGTGATGGCTCGCACAAAAATAATTTCGAACACAATGCTGTTGCTTTCGAATTGCCACCTCGCAAAGTGTAATCATCCAAATGGGTTTTTGACCTTCTGTGAAGAGATATGATAAAAATCATTTCCCGCCACACGCTTTCTCCTGATCTTTGGAGCTAACCTTTTCACTGTTTTTCATGGCTATCTCCTCGCATTCAGTTCCAGCTCAGGAAGAAACCGACCAGATCCTGCAACGCTACAATGTGGCTCAAGCCCATAATCTGGTGTACACCTATGAAGAATTACGCAATCTGGACATATCCCCAGAATTTATATTGGCCGTGTTGGATGTATTTGAAGATCAGAAGTCGTTTAACCCAACAGCATTCATTCGATTCCCACTTCACGTAATTGTTGACTACCTGCGCAAAACGCATACGTATTACCTTGATAAAAAACTTCTTGAGATCGAGCAAAGTATTCACCTGCTTGTGAATGCTTATCCGAGTGCACACCCTTTACTTTTGCTCTTGCACACCTTTTATGCTGATTACAAAAGGCACTTGATTACTCACATCGAGATGGAAGAGCGGGAGCTGCTTCCCTACATTGTAAAACTTGAACAAGTGGTCGAAACCAATGAGAAACCGCAGTCGGCTCCATCGCTTAGTATAGAACAATTCATACATCAGCATCATGACACGGAAAAAGACTTAGAAGACGTGCGTCATACCATATTGAGTTACTCGCCACCTGAAGGCAACCAAACCCTCTATCGTATTTTACTTTCGCAGTTGCAGGTGTTTGAAAAAGATATGGCCATTCATGCTTTGATAGAAGATGAAGTGTTGCTTCCGCGTGCGTTGTTGCTGGAGAAGAAGTCTTCGATGTCTTAAGGGATTAATGATTATCTCCCTTTAGCTGGAAGGTATTATTAGCTGCCTAACTTTCCCACGGCACAACTTACCAACGATTTTGTTTTTGTTGTGACTTTGGCAATCCCATGAACAGATCCGCTTTCAGGGTAACCAAGGGACTTGAGTTTCAGTTTGATCACATCAATCAGAGATCGATCGTTGTATTCAATACTAACAATCTTATTTTCAATTTCGACTGTTACGGATTCAACACCAGAAATAGTTTTTAATTCTTTTTGAATAGTAGACGCACACCCTCCGCAATTGATATTGTCAACAACTATCTCCACTTTCATTTTTAAGTGGGTTTAATTTCATCAAATTCCACCTCTTCGATTTTGTTAGACTGTTGCTTTGAAGTTGGCACTGCACAACCGCTGGCACCACAACAGCCAGTATTAGTTACTACCTGAATTAATAAGAAGGCAGCAATAAATCCAGAAAAGACATCATGCATCTGTATGGCTTGCACACTTATGAAGATTCCAATCCCCAGACGCAACCAACGCATAAAGTGCCAGTTGGTAAAAAGTGTCTGTCTGATGTCTAGTAACATGTTCATTTCTTTGGGTGTAACTAATTATTATTTGATTTGTGCGCTGCTAACTCTTCCCGAGTAGTATTCTGGTTTCTGCTTTTAATAAGTTTAACGACTAGAAACCTAATCAGCAGCAGCCAAGGCAATCCATGAAAAATTGTATCCAACCAATCTATAGTTTGCATTCCAACAGCTCCTCCTTCAATCCATTTCAGCTTTCCCCAGATATGAGGTTCAGGGATGAAAGGAGCTAGTCCTAACGTAATACATAATATGAGTATGACTTTCCAGTCATCAAGAATTTTCATACTATTTCAGTGTAGTTGAGTTGGGCATACGTAATCTGTTGTCTTAATAGTTGTCTTGGCTTTGATAGCCGTAAATCCGCCACCCACATCGATCAGATTTTCATATCCTCGTGCACGCAAGATAGAGGTGAACGTCATAGATCGATATCCTCCACCACAATGCACAAAGTAGGTTTTGTTTTTATCTATGCTTGCCATGCTTTCGTTAATAAAATCCAGTGGAAGATTTACTGCGATATCAACATGCTCAGCCTCGTACTCACTTTTCTTGCGAACATCCAGCACATTGGCGTGTGGATTTTCCTCCAGAATTTTAGCAAACTGATTAACGCTCAAGGATGTTATTACGTCCACTTCCTTACCTGCCTTCTTCCATGAATCAAAACTTCCCTGCAGATAACCTATTGCATGATCGTATCCTACGCGAGCGAGTCGAGTCACTACTTCCATTTCACGACCAGGTTCCGTAACTAATAATATTTGTTGTTGGATGTCAGGAATCAACGAACCAACCCACGGTGCAAAAGATCCGTCAATGCCAATATTAATAGAATTGGGAATAAAGCCTTTGGCAAATTGTTGCTCATGGCGAGTGTCTAAAATTAAGGCACCTGTTTCGTTGGCTGCAACTTCAAATGCGTCTACCGAAAGTGCTTGTGTTCCGCGTTGTAAAACAGTATCAATGCTATCATACCCCTCCTTGTTCATTTTTACGTTCAAAGGAAAATAACCCGGAGGGGGCAATAGACCATCTGTAACTTCTTTGACAAATTCTGCCTTAGTCATATTCGTGCGCAAGGCATAGTTAACTTCTTTTTGATGACCGAGCGTATCTGTAGTATCCTTACTCATATTTTTTCCGCATGCTGACCCGGCTCCATGGGCAGGATATACAATCACATCATCTGGCAAGGTCATAATCTTGTTGCGCAAAGACTCGTATAAGTAGCCGGCTAAGTCTTCCTTTGTAATTGAACCTCTTTGGGCAAGGTCTGGTCGGCCAACATCTCCGATAAATAATGTATCCCCTGAAAAAATAGCGGTGTCCCTTCCGTTTTCATCCCGCAACAAATACACTGTTGATTCCATAGTATGACCGGGCGTGTGTAACACTTTAAAGGTCACTTTGCCTACTTTAAATTCTTCACCGTCTTTTGCAATAAGGCTTTCAAACGAAGGATTGGCATTTGGGCCATAAACAATTTTAGCCCCCGTAGCCTTGGCCAGGTCAACGTGGCCGCTGACAAAATCTGCATGAAAGTGAGTTTCAAAAACATACTTGATTTTTGTGTTCGTCTCTTTTGCGCGAGTTAAATAAGGTTGGATTTCACGCAATGGGTCAATCACAACGGCCTCACCTTCGGATTGAATGAAGTAGGCACCTTGCGCCAGGCAACCTGTGTAGATTTGCTCGATTTTCATTTTTGAAGGGGTTTTAGCCAATAAGGAATCAAAGATCGCAAGTTTAATGGAAGAAAATGGTGACATACATCACATTGCCAAAAAATTTCGCCTCAGGGTAATAATCAATAAGGATTGGTGCAATTTTTAAAGGGTCAAACAGGCTATGGTTTTGATTTTCTAAGCGGATAAACAAGTTGTTGAAAAAACGTTTTTGGGAATTTTTCATCGCCACTAAATCCAAGTTTCTCATCTCTGCCGCTGCGTGGAATATAGGACGTGCCAAACAGATAATCCCAAATACTAAGGCTGATACCATAATTAACTCCCGTTGGGGTTGGCAATGTTTTGGCGTGATGCCAAATGTGCATGACGGGACTATTAATAATGTATTTCAAGGGGCCGTAGGTAATATTAAGATTCGAATGATTGAAATGCCCAATGGCCACGGCTATAATGTGGATGATAAAAAAATCCTGCAATCCAAATCCAATCATGGCCAACGGAATATATTGTAGCATCTTGTAAATTACCGTTTCCATCCAATGAAAACGCAAGTGTGCCGCGAAACCCATTTCCTCCACAGAGTGATGTACCTTATGAAACTCCCACATCCAGGAAACATGATGCAACATGCGGTGGATATTCCACTGTATAAAATCAGCGAGGATGAACATCAAAGAAAACTGTGCCCACGCGGGCCAACGTTGGACCTGTATGGCTACTATGTTTTGAATGCCGAATAAATGAAGGAAATCATTGAAGGCATTCACAGCAATGTTTGAAATTGCATTATACCCAATAAGGGAGAATAAAAAGAAATTGAAGAACATATAAAAAGCATCCAGCCAAAAGTCTTTCCGAAAGATGGATTGACCTTTTCGCCAAGGCACAATTATCTCCAGCAACCACATAAACAAAGAAATCCCCACCAACCACCAGAAGTAGTTGTGCCAGGAAGGGTATGTTATCTCGGTGACCAGATAGTTCCAATAACCCGTATAAGAGTCAATAAATATTTTCCAATAATTCTCCATCGTTACATTTTAGAAAATTACAACAATCAAAACGTAAATTACCAACATAAGGTAGACACAAATGGCGAATAAGCGAACTAGCAAAGGTTAGGATAAAAAGCAGAGAATTCGGTAACTTATATCACTTAACACGTTGAAATTAAATTTTGATGAATAAACAAAATGCAGTCGTAAGTGTTGATCGAATTCGTCATCAATTCGACAATAAAATAGTTCTTGCTGATATATCATATTCGTTTACCAAAAATAATGTAACTGCCATTCTTGGTAGAAGCGGTAGCGGAAAGTCCACATTGCTGAAAATTCTTAATGGCTTAATCCAACCCAACGAAGGCATTGTAACACTTTTTGACAAACCTATTGACTATAAAAATATGCAGTCAACTCGCTTGCAAATGGGATACGTAATTCAGCAAGTCGGTTTATTCCCCCACATGGATATTCGATCAAATATAGATTTGTTAGGCAAGGTTACTCATCAGGCCAAGGAGGCAATGCAAACCAGAGTTCAACAACTTATGGACATGGTTCAACTACCCCACGAATACAGCAAAAAGTATCCACACGAACTTTCTGGAGGCGAACAACAACGTGTCGGCTTATGTAGGGCAATGTTCCTTAATCCACCCGTGCTGTTAATGGACGAACCCTTCGGTTCGCTTGATTATGAAACGAAACGAAACATTTATCAACACCTTATGGTCATACAGCATAAGGAGCCTCGTACAATTATTCTGGTCACACACGACTGGGACGAAGCCATCACTTTGGCAGATCAGTTTGTCTGGATAGAAAATGGGAAGATTAAAGCCGATGGTAATACTGACGATCTGAAAAAATTAAAGGTTTCAAATGCATTGTAATATGGTACGCTATTTTTTCATTTTTTTTCTATTACTTTCTCAAGGCTTGCTCGCCCAGAAAAATACAATTCGTGTAGGCGCCAAACATTTTAATGAAGGATATATTCTAAGTGAAATGATTTCATTGATTCTGGAAGACGGAGGTTTTACGGTTGAGCGCAAATTCAATTTAGGCGGTACTGCAGTAAGCTTTGAAGCCTTGCGTAATAATGCCATAGATATATATCCGGAATACACAGGTACTCTTGCAGCAGAAATATTAAAACAGGATACATCACTCAGCTTACCCGAGATTAGAAAAATGTTAGTGAACTATGATCTTGAGGTTTCATCTCCCTATGGTTTTAACAACACCTATGCACTGCTCATTGATAGTGGCATATCGCATAAACTTTCAATTAAAAATATTTCCGATCTGTCCAAACACCCTGATCTTAACGTTGGCTTGAGCTATGAGTTTTTGAAACGCAAAGACGGCTGGGAAAACTTGGCACATCACTATAACCTTTCACACCAACCCATAGCACTTGAGCATGGATTAGCATACCAGGCCGTTTTGGAATATAAAATTGATGTTACCGATGCCTACTCTACAGATGGAGAGATAAAAAAATATAGTCTTGTATTGCTTGAAGATGATTTTAGATTCTTTCCGGAATATCAAGCAGTTTCGTTTTATTCCAACTCGCTGCCGCCTGCTGCAAAGAAGCTGTTGGATAAACTAACTGCACAGATTTCAGAAGTGGAAATGCAACAGCTTAATGCAATGGCTCTTTTTGAAAATTTAAATCACCGGGAGATAGCAACAAATTTTCTCGTCAAGAAAGGGTTAATCAATCAGGTGGAACAGAGTACACGTTCAGATGCGCACGTCATATTGGAAAAAACGTGGGTTCACTTAAAGCTCACATTTTTTGCCTTGCTTATTTCTATCCTGGTGGCAGTCCCCATGGGCGTTTTCATTTACAATCATTCCATTTTATCGAAATCCGTATTATATGTAACCGGCATTCTTCAGACGATACCGTCCATTGCCCTACTGGCATTAATGATTCCCCTCGTTGGTATTGGTATAGTGCCTGCAGTAATAGCATTATTTTTATATGCCTTGCTCCCGATCTTGCGAAATACAGTAATTGGTCTTTTTACAGTTGACCCGGTACTTAAGAATGTCGCAACAGCCATTGGGCTAAGTCAAATAAACCGACTGCGCATAGTAGAATTTCCATTGGCCATGCCAATGATCCTTACCGGGATTCGCACCGCAGCAGTGATCAACATTGGTACTGCAACGCTGGCTGCTTTTATTGGAGCGGGTGGATTAGGTGAGTTTATTGTTACCGGCCTGGCGCTAAACAACACCAAACTTATTCTGATGGGAGCAATCCCTGCTGCCGTGTTGGCAATCCTCACTGAATTGATTTTTGAACTGTTGGAAAAAATCTTGATCCCCAAGCATCTCCGTCAACGGTTAACTTGAAACAACCACCTACTTCACTACCTCAACACCTGTCCAAAAGGCCACTCTTCCTTTGATGACTTTAGCTAACTCGCTCGGATTCTTATAATACCAAACAGCGTCTTTGTTTTCCTTCCCATCAATGGCAAGTGAATAATAATTGGCCGTGCCCTTCCAATGACAGACCGTTTCGGTATTGCTCGCTTTAAGGAATTCTTTTTTCAAATTCGCTTCCGGAAAATAATGATTCCCTTCTATTACTACAGTATCATCGCATTCCGCTATTACTTTGTCATTCCAAAGTGCTTTCATGAT
>JAENVX010000108.1 GCA_016650355.1 Bacteroidia bacterium
CTTCAGGCAAATCCTGAAAAAGCGATTTCATTTCATCCTGCGATTTAAAATAAAACTGGTTGTTGGGTAAGCCAAATCGGGTTCCACGGCCAGAACCAATAGGAGTAGATTGAAATTCTCCTTCTTTGATGCACAACAAAACATCGTGCGCATTCGATTCTTCTTTTTCAAGATAGTAAATTTCATTGGCAGCAAAATATTTTACACCGTATTTTGCTGCAAACTTTAATAGGGTTTCGTTCACACGGTCTTCTTCACGCATGTCATGGCGATTCAATTCGATATAGAAGTCTTCGCCAAATAAATTATGCCACCATTTGAAAGCTTCTTCCGCCTGCCTTTCACCAATGTGTAATATGAGGTGCGGTATTTCGCTATTCAGGCCGCCTGTGGTCGCCATCACACCTTCTTTATATTGAGAGATCAACTCTTTATCAACCCGTGGATGAATTCCGTAGAGTCCTTCAATAAAACCTATCGAACTGAGTTTAGCTAAATTTTGATACCCTTCTTTGTTCTTCGCCAGCAATACCTGGGTGTAGCGTTTGTCCGGATTGTCTTTGGTGAACTTCAGCTTTTTTCTCTCATCAGAAACATAAACCTCACATCCTACAATTGGCTTGATGTCATGTTTGAGAGCTTCGCTTACAAACTTGAACGCGCCATACATATTGCCAAAGTCAGTCATGGCAATGGCTTTCATGTTTTGGGATTTAGCCTTCGAAATTAATTCAACCACATTTGGCACCGCTTGCAAAACAGAATACTGTGAGTGAACATGAAGATGATAAAAAGGTTTATCGGATAGTAGTTCTGTCTTTCCCGTAATTCTTCCATGTTTGGCTTTTATTTCTTTTTTACGTTTAGAAGAATTGCCTTCTTCCAGGTTTGGCATTTCATATTCTATATCCTCTACGGGCGTAGAATCAAAAGGCTTTACTACTTTCTTACGGACTAGACCAAAAAATGATCGAGCTGTAGCAGCCACATCATATGAGGCGTCATGCGCGTCTTCAAATCTTTCCCCGAAAAGTATCTCATGTAATTCCGTGAGACGTGGCATTTTTAATTTGCCACCTATTCCACCTTTCAATTGACAGAAGTCAATAGATGCCAAGCCAGTGTCAATTTTTTGGAGGGAAAGAAATTTTACGGTGTCTAGCGATTCGCGAATTAATTCAGCACCAATGATATTGATATCAAATTCAATGTTGTGTCCTATAAGAACACTGGTCTTTTCCAGATCCTTATCAAAGGAGGCGAGAACTATTTTTAAATCATGACCTTCCTCCATAGCCCTCTTCGTTGAAATACCATGAATTTGCTCTGCCTTGAAGGGAATATCAAATCCAGTAGGCTTTACGATGAAGCTATTTTGGGAAATCAGTTTGCCTTTTCCATCATGAAGTTGCCAGGCAATCTGAACCAACCGTGGCCAATTGTCGAGGTCTGTAATGGGCGCAGTTTTATTATGCGGAATACCTGTGGTTTCCGTATCGAATATCAAATACATGTAAAAAAGTAATCAGTGATTGCTGGTGTAAAAGTAGAGCGAAAGAATCATTGACCAAATATTAAATGTGGGCGGAAAAGAATCCCAATTCGGGAATACAGTCCAAAATTTGGAGAGTAAATGGTTTGACAGCTATATTAAATAACTGACAATCAACTTAGTATAAATTGGGAGCTTGATTTGGATAATAAGGGATAAGCTTATAAAGCTATACCCTCATGAAAAAGATATTCGGCAAAGTAATTGCGTTCGGAAAGAGAGAATGGTTTCTTTTAATAATAGTGGCGATAGTCACCATGATTATAATCTTCTTTGAATCTCTCTAGCTAAGATAACTTAAACGTGGTGTTCATAGTCTCTACTTTGTTGGTCGCCCGATAGACAGTCTTCTACTTTATGGTATAGTTTGCGGGCAGCATTTTCTTAATAATCATAAATCATAAATGAAAGCTGCCTTGAATTGTTTGGTAAAACTTTGCGAAGTATTTTTGATTCGGTTGTAAATCACGCAAAGCCTAACTATGAAATGGTTTCTTGATCTCCTTTCAAGTACGCTTGGAAGAAAAGTATTAGTTGCTCTCACGGGTATTTTCCTTATCCTATTTTTAGTGGCTCACCTGGCTGGCAATCTCCAGTTATTGAAAGACGATGGTGGCAGAGCTTTTAATATCTATGCTGAATTCATGGGTACCAATCCCATCATTCAAACCATTTCGCGAGTAAACTTTGCATTGATTTTGGTTCATATTATCTGGACTATTTTGCTTTCCAGGCGAAATAGGGCGGCAAGAGGAAAGGTTGGTTATGCAATTGTTAACAAGTCAGCAATTTGGTCCTCCCGTAACATGGGAATACTTGGGACTATCATTTTAGTTTTCCTTGTAATACATCTGCGACATTTCTATGCCGTATCTCACTTTGGCCCCATTACATTTCAAACATATGATGGCAGGGAATTCAAGGATTTATATACAGTTGTTGCGGATTGGTTTTCGAAAGACTGGTATGTTGGATTGTATGTAGC
>JAENVX010000109.1 GCA_016650355.1 Bacteroidia bacterium
CTCAACTCTGGCTGGCGCACTTGCCGCTGTTAAACTTCATATTCCTGTTGCGCATGTTGAAGCTGGGCTAAGAAGCTTTGAAATGAAAATGCCTGAAGAGGTGAACCGAATATTAACAGATCGAATAAGCAAAGTCCTCTTCTGCCCTACTCAAACCGCAATCGATAATCTTGAAAAGGAGGGATACAAAAATATAGGTTGTGAAATCATACTTGCAGGAGACGTAATGTATGATGCCGTGCTTTTTTACAAGCAGAAAATAAAAACCCATTCACGTGTAATTCAGAAAGAAAACCTTGAAAACAAACCATTTGTATTGGCCACAATTCATCGGGCAGAAAATACCAACGACCCAAAACGATTAAAGGAAATTTGCGAGGCATTAAACGAAATTCAAAAGGAACAACAAGTGATTCTTCCCTTGCATCCACGTACCAAAGCTTATGTGTTATCACAGAATTTAAAATTAGATGCGAGGGTGATTGATCCCGTTGGCTATTTCGATATGCTTGCATTGCTTGAGAATTGTAGTTTAGTTATGACGGATAGTGGCGGATTACAAAAAGAGGCATACTTCTTTAACAGATATTGCATCACCCTGCGCGATCAAACAGAGTGGGTTGAGCTGGTTCAAGAGGGTGTTAATTCAATTGTTGGAGCAAACAAAGAGAAAATCCTTGCTGCTTATCATGCTCATAAAAATATCAACTTAACTGAAGGCAAACCACTATATGGTAATGGAGATGCTGCAGTGTTGATAGCTGAGTTTCTCAATCGTACTCAAAAGTAATAACCAAAATTTTTTAAATGCTCAGGAGTAACTTAATTCAGCTACTCAATGTAAGCCATTAATGTAATCCTCTGCACCGGATTTTGTGGATCATTAGAATAAATGGTCAGCGATTTTTGTTGCGTATTTTTTCTTCCCTCCGTGCTAAACGTAATTATTAATTTAGTTTCAGCTCCTGCCTTCACGCGCATCTGCTCAACGGAAGCTGTTACACATGAACAGTTGGGTTGGAGTGACCGAATCAAAAGATCATTCTTTCCGTTGTTCTTCAAGGCAATCTCTTGCTCGCCTACAACTCCTTGCATTAGTCGGGCAAAATCAACCACGGATGACTCAAGATAAAGTACAGGAGCCTTTGATAATTCATTTGCGCTCATTGGCAGGAAAAATTCTTCGATGGAAGTATACACAGGAAAAGATTTCAAGGGCACAGATTCATCATCCGTTTGAATTTGAATATTATCAGATACAAATCCATATTGGTTTCGTGCAGCAGCATCATATGTCAACTTTATCAAACCTGATTCATTGACACCCAGTGAATCAGGCACTTGAGATTTTATATATGAGGGTCCTATCACGTTTGTAAACTTTATTGGCCTCGCTCCGGTGTTCAGCACAACAAACTCCACGGTCGTTGGTTCTTGATTAATAAATACTTTACCCAAATTGAAGGAATTGGATTTCAATTTCAGATTTCCGTTCTCAACTGGAAGTTCCCCTCTGGCACTTAATGTTTTGGCATTCACCACCTGCCCCTTGATCTGTAAAGTCACTGGACTTCCATCAAAGTCTGTAGTAACCGTCAATGATTTATTAAAATAACCTGGCCTACCTTTTGGATTGTAACTGACTTTTACAAAACCTTCTTTTCCATTTGGAATGGGATCAGTAGACCAACCCGGGGTAGTACAACCGCACGATGCCTCAACAGAAATAATCCTAATTGTCCTGCTGCTGTTATTCGTAAACCGAAATTCATGATCAGCAGCACCCGAATC
>JAENVX010000110.1 GCA_016650355.1 Bacteroidia bacterium
GATCACCCTGTGTGTTTTGTGGTCTGTTAACAAATGATAATGAGCTTTTATGATTGATTAAATAAATTTCATTTACAAAAGCAGCCGCATGCTTGCCGATGTGAATACAAATGGAAAGATCTGCATCACTCTTGCTGTTTTGCGGTCTGCTTTTTACTTGTTGATTTCATTTTTATTTTCAATGATTCCATATCGGAATTACTGATTTGATAGGGTTTATTATTTTTGATCACCGACAACATTCGGTTGAGCATTTTGTGTGCGATTTTAATGAGAATGGATTTTGGGTTTCTACCCTTATGTTTTCGATAATATGTTTGGATTGACGGATCCAGTCGTAGCGCTACCCAAGAACTTTCAATGATATAACTTCTCAGCAGTGCCCTGCAGCGTGGGGTAACGCCATAAATATTTTCGGTGCCACCAGAATTTCGAACAGAAGGAATCAGGCCGATGTAGGAAGCAAATTGTTTGTAATTATTGAACCTTCTCAGATCACCAACTTCAGCCAGAATGGACGCGGCCAGGTACCCGCCCACCCCCGGGATGGATTTGAGCAGGTAATAATCCGTTTTAAAATGCTTGCGACAATAGGCCCTGAGTTCATTGGCCAGTTGCAAGTATTCTGCTTTGACGGCATTAAAAATGCGCAATTTGCTATCCAGACAACTTTTCCCAGTGGGATGGGGCCATTGAATGCCATTTAGCCAGAGCAGAAAATCTTTACTCCAGTTTGGGTTATCAAATTGCTCCGGTAGCTGAATGCCATGATAGAGTAACAGACTTTTGATATTAGCCTTGACCGAACGAAACTGCCGGGTAACTTCAGCCCTTTGCCGAACCAAACTTTTGAGCATATCCTGTTCTTCCCCGGGAATGTAGACTCCGTGTAGTTGGTCGGTCTGTAGTTGTTTGGCAAGATTACGACAATCAATCTTATCGGTTTTCTGATGAGTTTGTTTATGGCCCCGTGGCACATCAGCCGGGTTGACCACTTTCACTTCCCATCCATAATTGAGGAATTCACGTGCGGCACTGAAACCGCAGCAACCGGCTTCATAGGTAATGGCAACCTGGTGATCGGGAAAATGAGATTGAATATAGTTGTACAAAACATCACAAACCGGAGGGAGGGTTAAGGATTTGTGATCAGAGATGTCGGTACGAAAATGCACGGCCCAACTTTTTTTGTGAATGTCCATACCAATGTATAACTTTGGAATGGCAGTAGGTTGTGTTGTCATAGCATTATAATTTAAGGGTGGATGTAGGTAAAATTACATACCACATAGCTAAAAAGATGAAATACGGCCTACTGCTTTTACATGGGTGCTTGCCAAAAGCCGGGCTTTGGGTGGGTTTGGAAGCAATTGGAATTTTGGTTACATTTGGTGAAGCTTGAAGCGTTTGGTGTTCTTCTAGCCCGTCCTTCGGCAACCGTGGGAACGTTAGGCGCAAACTAATGAAATTCTATTTTACCATTATAATTTATTTGGTCCTTCCAATTTTATCCTTTGGACAAGTGGACAGTACCCTATCCAAAATCATAGATTCCCTAGAATTTGAAGATCAGAAATGGAGAATCCTCTTCAGACAAATTAATAATAAAGAAATAGATAGCTTGAGCTCTGAATTTGTAGGACAACAAATAAAACTTACCGATAGTTTAAATTTTATACAAATCCATGCATTATTTAGCCAACATGGCTACCTAGGA
>JAENVX010000111.1 GCA_016650355.1 Bacteroidia bacterium
TTAAAAAATTTACCTGAATCTAGAGCCACATCGCAGCTCTTTCCTTCTATCGGATATTTACAATTGAAGTAACACCTATAGTTTAATTTCTTAGGTCCAGGCCCCAACTTAGTTTCTGTCGTAAGGTTTTGAAGTAATGATTTCCTTGTAGTTGAATCAATTTAACTTTAAAGTGGCTCTTTTTAAGAGTTAGACTAACCGATTCGTCAATGGAGGCAAATCTTGAATCGAGTGAAATGAGGAATTTTTTGCTTCGACCCTCAACCTGAAACGAGATCTTTGAATTATCTGATAAAACGATCGGTCTTGCTGTGAGATTGTGTGGACTAACAGGGGTAATAATGAAACTTTCGGATTTCGGGTAAACCAAAGGTCCACCACAACTTAACGAATAACCTGTTGAGCCTGTAGGGGTGGAAACAATTACACCATCTGACCAATAAGAATTCAATAACTCACCATCTACAAAAACGTGTACTGTTACCATTGAAGAGGTATCTTTCTTCATGATGGTAAAGTCGTTGAGTGCGAAGTTAAGTCCACCAAAAAGTTTAACGTCCGACTCAAGTTCCAATACTGTCCGGGAATCAATTTTATAGTTTCCTTTAAAGATGTTCTCTATTGCCGTTTCAGTTTCATCCCTGCTAGTGGTGGCTAGAAAACCAAGCCTGCCTGTGTTTATTCCAAGGATGGGTATTTCGTGCTTGCCGATGTACGTTACGCTCTCCAGTAACGTACCATCGCCCCCCAGGGAAAGGAAGAAATCAAAATTTTTCAAGCTATCACCCGCTTCAAAAGTTGAAAGCTTCAATGATTTTAGCTTGGATGATTTTAAATGCTTTAGTGATTTTGATGAAACGTGGATGTCCGCTTTCCTGCGATGGAGTTCTTCGAATATTTTTTCATTGAACCGAGCAGCCGGGCCTTGCACTTCCTTTCCATGTATTCCTATTCGCATTTAACAAAGAATCTGGTGCAATTATATGTTGAGATACTTTAGAAGCATATCTATCCGATCCGTGTCATCAGCTTCTTTTCTTATTTCCTGATACCGCCCTATGACCTTATAACTAAATCTCTCCAGTGTGGCTATGATTCGCGACAAGTCCAATTGATTTATTTTTAAAGTCACCTTTATTTTTCCAGGATCCATCGGATCTTCCACCATCGTACTGCTTATAACTTTAGCTTTATTCTCTTCCACCAATCGGCTGATTTCTGCCAGTGAGTAGTCGATGAGGTTCATTGATAGAACGAGAATCCCGCCCTGCATCTTTACCGCTGCAGTCTGAGCAAACGAGGCCATAATGTCTTGCACCGTAATGACCCCAACATATTGTCGGTCATCATTAAGCACAGCAACTATTTGCAGTTTGCTCTCTCCAGTTATTCTTAAGATATCATAAAAATGTGATTCAAGGGAAACGAAACACTCTAATCCCATCAAATCAAATTCACCTAAATTTTTTTTGATGTCGTTTGATTCAAGAATTATTTCCTCTGATATAAAACCCAGGAACTCTCCTTCGTTTACAACTGGCAAATGGTTACACCGGAACTCTTCCATCCACGCAATCGCTTTATGTGCATCGTCCGTTACTTTAAGCGGGGGGATCATGTGGTTAATTAGTTCCTCAGCTATCATGGTGATTCGATATTGTTAGCATTTTGACAACGTACTTCATCTCATCAAGAAATCAACGACAATCTCATTAAACTTTTCCGGTTGCTCCATCATTGGGGCATGGCAACATTTATCAATAAATTTCAACTCCGAATTTGGGATCAATCTGTTAAATTCATGTCCCACCATCGGTGGTGTTATTGTATCGTTTAATCCCCAAACCAAGAGAGTTGGAACCTTAATATTATGCAAATCTTGCGTTAAATTGTTACGCTGAGCTGATTTCGCAATCGCTACAATGCGCATACACTTAGGAATACTCCTGGTGGTTTCAAAAACTTCATCCACCAATTCTTTGGAGGCAACTTGTGGGTCATAAAAAGTATAAGCAACTCGTTCCTTAATGTAATCATAACTTCCCCTTCGTGGATATGACCCGCCCATCGAATTTTCAAACAACCCAGAACTCCCAGTAAGGATAAGTTTAGCAACTTTATCGGGATTGCTGAGGGTGTACAACAACCCAACATGGCCACCTAAAGAATTGCCCATGATAATCATGTTGTTGAGTTTTTTCATGTTAACAAAATCCTCCACAAATTTTCTCAATCCTTCAAGACCAGCCTCCTTTATGGGCATATCATAAATTGGCAACATGGGTATGATTACCCTAAAGTTTTTAGAAAAGCGGTTTACAACATCCTCCCAATTGCTGAGTGCCCCGAATAATCCATGCAACAATATGAGCACCTGACCTTTTCCTTCGTCAACATACTTAAACTCATTTTCCTCTTTTACGCGAAGACCCATAGCCAAATTTTGATGATAAGTAACTAAAAAAAACTGAACCTTAGAACTGCCGGAAGATTTCCTTGAAAACGGGGATAAAATCGCCCATCCAAGCGGCAAGCTTTGGTGCAAATTGCGCTGTGAAGGGGTATAAGACTGACCCTTCCGTCCATTCACTTTTAATGCTGAAATTTAATGAATCTACAATCCATATCACCACACTGAGAAGAAATAAAGACTTTAATCCTCCTAAAATCAACCCCATCAATTGATCCACTTTACCTAAAAAAGATTTATCTATTACATGTTTGATCATTTTCCCAATTATGGTTACTCCAATAACGATGATCAAAAAAATGACAACAAAAGAAATATAAGGCAAAACAGTTTTATCGGCATTGAACTGATCCTGAAGTAGGATCATCCCTTCACCCATTAGTTTAAAACCTCCGAAAATTCCCAAAACAATTGCCAACAACGAAATCAATTCCATAAGAAAGCCCGACCTGTAGCCGCTAAATGCCCCGAGCACTATCAACACTAATAAGAGAATATCGGCTTTGCTCAAGGCGTCAGAATTTTTTTAACCATTTCTGAAATTAATTTTCCGTCTGCCTTACCTGCAAGTTGTTTGGTTGCTGTGCCCATAACTTTGCCCATGTCTTGCGGGCCTTTAGCTCCAACTTGCTCGATTATTTTTTTTACTTCCAGCAGAAGTTCATCATTCGAAAGCTGTTTTGGCAAATAGCGACTTATCACATCTAATTCCAAAAGTTCAGTTTTTGCCAGATCTTGCCGCCCTTCTTTCTGAAAGATATCCGCTGATTCCTTCCTTTGTTTAGCCGCCTTCATCAGAAGTTTACTTTCAACTTCAACATTAAGTTCACCAGTGCTGCTCTTATCCGTTTCTGCCAATAAGATCATCGACTTAATTGCACGCAATGCTGTTAACTCATCCTTATTTTTTGCCAACATAGCAGCTTTAATGTCACTATCAATTTGTTGCTTTAAGCTCATGTCTTTATGGTTTCGTTAATCTGTTTGGTAATTTTGACCCAAAACTAAGGTTAGTTTTAGAAGATAAAAAAATTAATGCTACATGACTATTAATGATCGTCATGCTAATTGGTGAAACAACGAGTCCATGACACGCCTTTCTGTTAACATTAATAAAATAGCAACGCTTCGTAATGCACGTGGCGCCAATAATCCTGATGTGATTAAAATTGCCATAGACTGTGAACGATTTGGGGCGCAAGGAATTACTGTACATCCGCGCCCCGATGAGCGACACATCCGCTATAGCGATGTGATGCAATTAAAAAACATTGTCACTACTGAATTTAATATTGAAGGTTATCCGGATGAACGATATTTGAAACTTGTGCTCGATGTTAAGCCTGCACAAGCAACACTTGTTCCGGACAAACCAGATGCAATTACCTCTAATGCAGGTTGGGATACGCTTAAGAATGCCAGTCTACTAAAGGAAGTCGTTAGCGCGTTAAAAAAATCCGGCATTCGCGTCTCGCTTTTTGTTGACCCAGAAAGAAACATGGTAGAAGGTGCAAGAAAAGTCGGGGCTGATAGAATCGAACTTTATACTGAGCCCTATGCATCAACCTATCTTAAAGACAAAGAACATGCGATTAGGCCTTACGTTGAAGCAGCTCGGATTGCTGGTGAGCTGGGGCTGGGAATAAATGCTGGGCATGATCTGGACCTTAACAATCTAAAATTTTTGAAACAGTCTATTCCCAATTTGGACGAGGTTTCCATTGGCCATGCGTTAATTAGTGACGCCCTCTATTACGGCTTAGAAAATACCATCCAGCTGTATTTAAGGCAATTGAAGGATTGACTACCTTTCATTTCAGTTCTTTTCTTCAACACTTTAGCCTCATAAGTTGTCAGTTCAATCGCTTTTGTTTTACCAACAACGCACACACCAATACTTTTGAATATCTATTCAATAACATGTCAAGGCAAAGAAAAATTACCTTAATTATTGGAATTGCCGTAGCCCTTGTGGTTTGGTTCTTTTCATTAGCTATTGCACTACCATTCTAACATTTCCAGACTAAGATTCTGTAGACTAACCTTTAATATCTCCAGCTTTTTAAGTCAGCACCTTTTGGTGCACTCTCAGAAATCCTCTTTAAAATTTTCGGAAGGTACTGCGTGTTGTAGCGAAGGCGAGAAATGTAATTGGGGTTATTCTGGTCACCATTCCAACAATGCTCGGCACGGT
The DNA here is from genome assembly GCA_016650355.1 of Bacteroidia bacterium. Classification (GTDB taxonomy): domain Bacteria; phylum Bacteroidota; class Bacteroidia; order Cytophagales; family Cyclobacteriaceae; genus ELB16-189. Next base: position 4,665 of record JAENVX010000111.1, read on the forward strand.
CGCCATAATCAACTTCACCTTTGTAAAATGGACTTTGGGTCTTCTTCAAAAAATCCTCCATCAAATACACGGCATTGTTTAAATAGTAGTTATCCATATCCCCACAATAGATGTGAATTTTACCTTGCAACTTTGGGCCTAATGTTTTCCAGTCGCGTTCCAGGATATAGCGAAGGTCAAAGTTTTCTTTCCAATACGCTGCAACACTTTTGTCTATCTCGCCTGTTTCTTTATCAAAAATTCTTTTCGGATAACCGTCTTCACCCTGTGGTGAGTAAACAGCCTCCCAAATATCCCATTGCTGACCCGAGCGTGAGTGTGTGCCGAGCGCCAATTCGTAGTAATTTGATTCCTGAATAGTGCTCTGGATCTGACCTAAATAATTCCGGTGACTAGGACGCGGAAGTTTTTTAAACTTACTATCATACCAATAAACATTATTGTCTTTGTAAATATCCACCAGGCAATATGCACGGAAGTCGATTGGGTCAGGGCAGGCAGCAAAACATCCATTGAAATCATCAGGATAAAACATCTGTACTGCCAAAGCTTCCCATCCGCCAGTAGATCCGCCATAGGTAAAACGTGCCCAGCCTTCACCAATGCCTCGAAATTTTGCCTCGATTTCTGGGAGTAATTCTTTCATGATGGCATCACCCCAAGGGCCCATGCTCGCAGAGTTTACCGCATAGGAATCGTCATAATACGGTGTGGCATGTTGTATCTCTAAAACAAGAAAACGGGGAAAATTTTTGGACGTCCACTGTTTGTAAAAATTGTATGCTTCCTGCTTTTGAAATTTGTTGTATCCATAAATACCAAACCGAGCACTGTAATCGCTAGTATCCATTTTAGGGTCTGGTGGCTCTGTACTGAATCCCCCAAAGTCACTTGGAAAGTGACCATGGTAAATCATCAATGGATAATGAGATTGAGGGTGTTCATCAAAGCCTTCAGGTAACAGCACATGTGCGCCCACATACATTGGCTTTCCATAAAATTCGCTTAACAATTTGCTTTGTACTTTTAGATGCTTTACATATTTGGTGTCTTTAGGCTCTTTGATCAGAGCAATTTTTTGGTCCATCACAAGCTTAACCGTCTCACTTTTAGCTGGATCGAGATTGACCTTGATCGGTTGACTGTAAAAGTTTCCGGGCTTCGAGTTCCACTGCTGGCCCTCCCCTTGGTCTGGTGGAAGTTTTACTGTATGTCCTGTCTTCAGATTATATGTCTCATATCGATTAATGAGGGCTTGAACAAAATATTCCCCAGCAAGAATGTTATCTAGTTTTTGAATTGGAAAACCAAATGCAGATTCATCAATAAGAATTTCCTGACCAGGCATCATACCGTCCACATCCAGCCCAAAGACAAGTTGGGTTTCCAGTCCATCATTTATTTGAAAACGAGGTTCAGCTTTGTCATTGGAAGAAAGTAGTAACAATAACCTACCATCTTGAGCCAGGTCACTCAGTTCTTTTGTAAAAGTGACTGAAAATTTCAGTTTGCCACTATTATTTTCGCCTGGAGAGCATTGTATCCCAACGACAAAAACCAGCAGAACGAATCGATGAAATTTCATTTTAAAAGAGCTTTAATACGAAATATAGCAGAAATCTAAAGGAGCACAACTACAGATTCCATAAACGTAAAGAGTCCATTTATTAATTCATAGCGATTGTCATGTTGTTATTTTTCAAAGCTTATTATATTGCGTCTTGGAATCTGAGCAAATGACGATTTTTTTGATTGAAGACGATGAGATTTACGCCCAATTTGTAAAGAAGGCGCTGGAAAGCAGCAGCCCTAATTACAACATTAAGACGTTTGCTTCCGCTGAGGATGCTCTGAAGGCTGTAAACGGCACATTGCCGGATGTCATGATTGTCGACTACAAATTACCTGGCATGTCAGGCATAGAACTTTATGAACAGATTAAATCGCGCGTAAAAGGACACAATAAGGTAATTATGCTTAGCGCACTGGATGATGGCAACATGGTACTTAGTTTTATTCAAAAAGGAGTGCGTGACTACGTTATTAAAGATGAAACAGTAATAGAATCATTGTCTTCTCTATTAGAGGGCAAAGAGGATGATCTCTACCTCTTCAACTAATTTGCTTTTTTAGGTTCACCACAAAGTTTGCCCCCTTTCCTCCACTGCCCTCGTACCTGATTCTTCCTTCCATTTTGTCAATCAGTACTTTTACGATTGATAATCCCAGGCCCGTTGAACTTTCCCCGGCAGTTGGTCGTGCTGTAAGTCTTTCAAACTTATGAAATAGCTTTTGCTGATCTGCAGCATTGATACCTGGACCTTCATCTTGAATTGAAATTTCAATTTCATCCACAGTAGTTGTCACTACAACAAAAACACTTTTGTTTGGTGGCGAAAATTTAATGGCATTTGAAAGCAAGTTTTCAAATATCCTGGTGAGATAAAGTTTGTCAGCATAAATTGGAATTGCCGGTTGCGGCTTATATCGAATAACAATATTTTTTTTTACGGCTAAGGATTGATATTGCCGAATCAGCGAGCTTAAAACAGCGCTAAAATTCAGCTTCTCCGGGTGCATATCAATGCCTCTGTCTTCCAACTTTCGGTTGTCAAGTAAATTGCGAACCATGCTTAACCCGTCTACAACAATTTGATGGATTTTACCTAAGTACTCCTTTTGATCTTCCCCAATATTTTCTGATGACATTGACATCAACTGGATCAAGGCAAAAATCCTGTTGAAAGGACCTTTTAGGTCGTGAGAGACTATACCGATTATCTGTTGCTTCTCTATATTAAGTTCTTGCAGTAGTTTATTACGATGCTCCAGTTCCTCATTTTGTTTTTGAATTTCATTGCTTTGCTGTAAAATGAGTTTATTCTGACGCATTGACTTGCGGTAGGCGCTGATCATGTAAATGACCGATACCAGAAGAGAAGCAAAGACAAAAAGCCAAACACTCTGCATAATTATAAACCACCTAAATTACACGTTCCTGATACAACTTTTGGGACATGCTAAATTTATCTCAATCTAACTTCTTCTTTGTGGTCCACAGGAACTTTAAAAGTAAGTCCGTTAACCTTTATGCGAAGATGACCTTTGAACTGGATTTCATATTTCTTCCCCCCGAGAAATGCCAAAATAGTATCTAACAACCCTAACTCCTTTAGTGAGAGTTTTACCTCCAATGGTACTGTAAACTCAGATTTTGCTTTGATCACGGAATTGAATTTTTGGTCTGAGTGCGCAGATTTCTTCCCGTTTACAAACACTTCAACGTTGATCGCTTTTAATTTCATCCTTACATTGTTAGGATTATAAAAAATTGCGTCAGCTTTCAGGATTTGATCACCGTCTTCGTTGGTTTCCAGCTTTTCGTTTTTAATCGATCGCAGTACTACTTCTTCTTTGGGAACGCAGGCTGACGCCAGAAAAAGAACAAGGAGATAAAAAAAATTAATTTTCATAGACACTAAAAATTCAAAGTTAGTATAAAAGGACTTCTATTTTTGCAACGTGAACGTGAAGCGTAAAAATTCTGTCGCAGCAATAACTTTCAAACCCAATGAGTACACATTTTGAAACGATTGTCGATGGCTTAGCCGATCAGGGTTATGCAGTAGTTGATAATTTTCTGTCTACACAAGAGGTAGACTCCATTTTGGATTTGGAAGAATTCAAAAGCAGTCATCTTCATTTTAAAAAAGCGGGCATTGGCAAACAACACAACAAGCAAATTAATGAGACTATTCGAGGAGATTATATTCAATGGATTGACAAGAAAAACTGTGCCAAACCTTTGCTGATATACCTAGACAGACTAGAGCGCTTAATTCAACATCTCAACCAAAATCTATTTCTAAGCCTAAAGGACTATGAAGTACACATGACCGCCTACCCAGCAGGAAGTTTTTACAAACGTCACATTGACCAATTTAAATCAAATGATCACCGAAAGCTTTCTATCATATGTTACCTCAACTCAGAATGGAAAGATGCAGAAGGTGGTCAGCTAAGAATGCACACCGCTGGAGGGGTAAAAGACGTCTCTCCAACTGCTGGCAGAGTCGTTTGTTTTCGCAGTGATCTAATTGAGCATGAAGTATTGCCTGCTACACGCCAGCGATTGAGCTTGACGGGTTGGCTGCTGGATCAACTAACTGAATTGAAACATTTATAGACGAATTTAACTTCGTGTACTTACTGTTGCCAGCAGCAGATATTTTTACTTCGGAAATAAGGTTTTATCGATACTGGGAATTAGGCTCATAGCATTTTTATAATAGATCTTTTTCAAGACCTCATCCGACAAGCCAAGGCCATACATTCTCCAGAACGCATGATACCGCTTATGATACAGAAAGTATTCATCTTCAGTTTCGAGTACCCGAAAATACGTTTCATACTCATCGGGCACCCAGCTATCTTTACCAAATAAAACGCGATTCTGATATTTCGTTAAAAATGCTTTTGCAGCCCGTGGCTGCCTTCCTAGCTCCGCAATCACAGCTCCGATTTCTGTGTACATATTTGGAAACTGGTCCATTAGTTCTCCAAGTTTTTTCAAATCGCTTCCATACCAACCCAGATGCGCATTGATAAATTTTGTCTTCGTGTGCTTTTTAAAAACATTATGCTGTTGTTCAATTATAGTCTCCCAACTAGAAAATGTACTGTCGTACCTGCGATTCGGGTGAAGCTTTAGTTCAAGCCAGCGTTCATTTTGATTGTCTATAGGATCCCAGAATTGCTTTGGGTCGGCCGAGTGGATTAATACTGGTATCCCTAACTCACCACACTTCGCCCACACCGGATCAATGCGAGGATCATCAATCGCCAGCCAATTTCCATTCTTATCCTTGTTACGAATTCCAAGGCTTTTATAAATCTTTAATCCTTTGGCGCCACGCTTCACATCTTCTTCCAGTTGCTTTGTCATGCGGCCTGCCCACGCAGGGTTATCGATATCTTCAAAATCTATGTTCGTGAATAAAAGAAATCTGTTGGGGTACTGCTTCTTGATGTTCTCAAATGATTTTTCAAGATGATCACCACTGCTTCTAAATCCCCTTCCGCTCAGGTTCACCATCACACCCATGTTCAACTCATCCATAAACTTAACCCGCTCACTTAAGTCGGCCGTATTCATGCTTCCATAATGGTTGTGAATATCAATAAAAGGAAACTTCGCCCGTTTAATTCTGTGCTCAGGCACCACCAGGGAAGATGGGGGATTGTAATCCTCAAAATCCATTTTCATATCCAAAGGTTTCTCCTGGGCATTGGCGAGGCCACAAATCAAAAGAGGTAGTGCTACTAATAATTTTTTCATTGAACAAATACGTTTGCGCCAATTTACGATTATCTGGTTAGTGAGGTTACCAAAAATAAAATTCCGGTAGCTGAGTGATTTGAAGGGCAATAATACAGTACAATCTATGACGGTTGAGTCATGCTGCTGGTTAATGGCCCTCGATCCGAACAGCTCATAGATTCAAAATTTGGATTGCTATGGTTATTGAGTAATTAAAAACCCGCCAATTCTTTTTAACTTGGCTCGTTCAGAAACCAAAACGAATGAAGTCCTACAGTATATTCTTTGCGTCTCTTCTGTTTTCAATTGCAGTTGTGGCGCAGCCCGCTGACCTTGCATTAGAAAATGCCAGGAAAAAAATCGAAGCCAAAGACTATAGTGGAGCAAAAAAAGATCTTTCCAAAGTGCTGGATAGCAATCCAAAAAATAAGCAGGCTCTCAACCTGAGAGGCAAAGCACGACTTGGCTTACAAGACATTTATGGGGCCATCAGTGATTATACTTTTGCGCTGGACATTGACTCGACTTATGCGGAAGCGCTCAACAACCGGGGAGAAGCTAAAATAAATTTAGGTGACGATGATGGTGCGATAGATGATCTAGACAAGGCAATAAAATATAATCCTAAATACACAGATGCCTACACCAATCGCGGTTTTGCAAAGTATAATATTGAAGATCTGCAAGGCGCCTACTTTGACTTCTCAAAAGCGCTTGAACTTGGTCCGGTTGATGCTGACAAATATTTCAATCGGGGCGTAGCGAAGGCTGAACTTGGCGAATATGTCAGCGCCATCGATGACTACAACAAAGCAATTGAATTGGACAAGGTCGATGCGAATCTTTACAACTACCGTGGTGTGGCGCATTATAATACCACAAACTTTGACGAAGCCGTTACGGACTACGATCAATCCATAAAATTGGATCCAAAAGATCCTACAAAATATGAGAACAGGGCGCTGGCTAAAGCAGCAAAGGAAGATTTAAAGGGAGCTCTTGAAGATTACAATAAATCAATAGAACTAGGTGTTGATGATCCTGAAACCTATAACCTACGCGGTGTGCTTAAACATACCTTGCAAGATTATGAAGGAGCCATTGCAGATTATACAAAGGCAATTGAATTTGATGACTCGAATCCAACCTACTTTGATAACCGCGCCCTAAGCAAAGGGGAAAAGGATGATTATGGGGGTGCCGTAGAAGACTACACTACCTCTATTGAACTCTATCCATCTGATTCTGAAACCTATTTTCAACGTGGGCTGATGAAACTATTGATGAATAATAATTATGATGGATGCCTGGACTTTAAGCGTGCTGAAGAATTAGGTTCATCGGAAGCAAAAGCTGCAATAAAGAAAAATTGTAAATAACAATTCGGGTGAGCTCTTTTCAAAGTGCCTATTTTGCATCGTTGTCTAACTAATTTCTTGAACATTGAAAATTGGAATAATTCTCAACGGCATTTCGAGAAAAAAGAAATTATTCTACTCGTCCATTTATCCGGCTCTGCATCAAAATTTTAATGCCAGCGTTTTTGAGACGACCCATCCCCAACATGCCATGGATATGGCGTCAAGATTAGTTGCAGAAAATTATGATTGCATCTTAGCCGCTGGGGGAGATGGCACGCTCAACCAAGTCTTAAATGGCGTACTAGGAAATCATCAGGAAGAGAAAGCTTTACCTACAATTGGAATTATCCCCTTGGGAACAGGAAATGATTTTGCCATGATGTGTGACATCAAGCCTGAAGCTAGCCAAATTTCAGACTTGCTCAAGTCAAACAATCCCAAAGAAACTGATATCGGAAAAATAAATTGCCAGGATGAAAACGGAAAGAAGGTAATCAAGTATTTTATCAATGTATGCAGTATGGGCATGGGGCCCGAAGTAGTAAAGCGATTGCTGAAAAGCGACCGCTCTCTTGGTCCGTCCATAACCTATCTGAAAGCTATCACGTCAACATTTTTTTCTCACCGTCCAAAGGAAATAATGGTAGATACCAAAAACTGGCAATGGCGAGGAAGGATGCGGGTTTTGGCGATTGCTAATGGAACCTCATTCGGCAACGCCATGTATATTGCTCCTGACGGAATACCTGATGATGGGGTGTTTTCAACTTTTCTGGCCGGTGATATTCCGTTGTTAAAGTTTCTATTGTACCTGCAAATGATTAAAGCCAAAAAGAAAATTAAAGGCGGTCAAATAGTGTACAATAATTGTACATCAATTGAAATTACCGCTCCTGAAGCTTGTGCTATCGAAGCTGAGGGAGAATGGATGGGATGGTTACCCGCTAAAATTGAAGTCCAGCCGAGGCGAATTAATTTTTTGAGATAATTCAAAACTGCAGCAAAATCTGGACGAACAGATTGATGGCATGATCAAATTAAACTAAAGTTTCCCCAAGGTTTTTTTTAATACCGAATCATATAAGCCAAAGAAAGATTCTGAATCCATTTGTTCATTTGCTGGTATGTCTTCTTCACTGACTCCAAAATCGATGCAGCAGGAATCTTTCTTTTTGTGATACCAAACTCGCTCACCCGTATTAGTAAACAATGCTATCCTTAGGCGCATCACATGTCTTTTACTTTTTCTTATTATTCCACCCAAAACATCATTGTACCGATGTTCGATTTCAATTTTTAACAATAGTTCCCCAGTATCGATTGATACTTGAGTCAATTCCTTTTTTGTAAGTTCTTTAAACTTATTGAGCGGGTTTTCATTTCTCCATTCAACATTCGCTCCTGGTGTCATCGCTACAGAAGTATAGCGAAAAACTCTTATCAGCGCAGCAGCTAATGGTTCAATCAATACCCTGTCATCTATGCCGGGATTCTCAGCTTCAACTCTGAATGATAATATTCTGGCTGCTTTATTTTGTTGGATTGATTGAGCTGAGCCAACCTTCAGAAGCACACTTAAGGCTAAAATGATAACGAAGTATCTACCCATTATTAATTTTACTTCTGTACCACCACCGTGCCTGCTATAATATCGTGAAGGCCTTGCTTTTTTTCTGTGAAGGCAGCCATAATGTAGCCGATCATTAAAATAAAATTAGAAAGTATCTTTCCCAGATTTCGAAGCAGCGCCTTTGAAAAATCCAATTTGGATCCATTTAAATCAGTGACAATTAATCCAAGCGCCAGCTTGCCCATGGTAGCCTGGTATTTTGATGATTCCATAAGTGTGCCATAGAGAACCCAAATAACAGTTGAGATTAGCATAAGCACACCAGCGGTAGCTACTATCGTGGCTATTAGAGGGATGAGTTCGTCCATATTGCTGGGATCGAAATCTTCCAAGCCGGTTGCAAAACTTATTCCTACCATGGCCAAAATTGGTACTACCAAAAAAGCTCGAAGGATGCTAATAATAATTCCATCAATGACGATGGCCACAAAACGCATCCAAAATCCTGCATAGTTTGTATTCATTGCTTTAGGGGTTAGTGTCAAGGTAGAAAGTTATGAATTTGAATTGGAATCATTATTCAAGCTAAGGTGTAATTCAAAAGAGACCTTGAAAAATACGATGACTATAATAAGTTAATTTTACAGAAAACAACCCCTGTGAACTCAAAACTGCAACACCTCTTCGATTCTCTGGAAGTAGAGAAAAATACGCTATTGGCTAGCATAAAAAATGTTTCACCCGAAAAACTCCAACAAGCTCAAGAAGGAAAGTGGTCAATAAACCAAATACTGGCCCACCTTATAGCAGCAGAGAAACTTTCCGTTCAATATCTCAACAAAAAAATGTTAGGCCTAAAAGATGCGGGCGACACAGGAATATGGGAAGAAATAAAACTGGTTGTACTGCAGGTCTCTCAACGGCTACCGTTGAGGTTTAAAGCACCAAGGGCTGTTGTGGAAAGCACCCCTATGTATTCCAATATGGCTGAGTTACAAGCCGACTGGGATAACACAAGAGCCGAGTTAAAAAACTTATTGGAAAAATTTGACGAGACGCAGCTTCAAAAAAAGATTTATAAACACATCTTTGCGGGCCGACTAAACATTCAACATGGATTGGTCTTTTTAAAAGAACACATGATGCATCATCGACCACAGATTTCTCGCCTTTTAAAGTAGAATTAAATTAATTCATCGCCTTCTCTTATTTTATTCTTATTGCATTACATACTTTGCATTTCCTTAAATCACAATATGAAAAGAATACTAATTGCTCTCGCTTTTATTTGTTTTACCTTATCCACAATCGCTCAATCCAAACTTCAAAGTCCAGATGCATTTCTCGGCTATGAATTAGGTGACCGCTTTACGCGCCACCATCGCATGGTAGAATATTTTAAGGCAGTGGATGAGGCTTTACCCAATGTTCAAGTAAGCCAATACGGAGAAACATACGAACATCGTCCATTAATTTACGCAGTTGTGGCCTCGCCAGAAAACTTTAACAACATCGAACAAATACGATTGGATAATTTGAAGCGGGCTGGTGCAATGGAAGGTTCACCCACGACAAAAGTAGCCATCGTATGGCTCAGCTATAATGTACACGGTAATGAAGCCAATTCCATGGAAGCTTCAATGAAAACGCTATACGAACTGGTTAATCCAGGGAATGCCAAAACAAAGGAGTGGCTGAAGAATACTGTGGTTATTATAGATCCATGCATCAACCCGGACGGCCGTGATCGTTATGCAAATTTTTATAACCAGTATGGAAATATTCCTGCTAACGCAGATCCGCAAGCGCGTGAACATCGTGAACTTTGGCCTGGAGGCAGAGCAAATCACTACCTCTTTGATTTAAACCGCGACTGGGCATGGGAGACACAAAAAGAATCGCAAGCACGAATCAAACTTTACAATCAATGGCTGCCGCACGTGCATGTAGATTATCATGAGCAAGGATATAATAGTCCGTATTATTTTGCCCCCGCAGCCGAACCCGTTCATGAGGTGGTTACGAATTGGCAACGCGAATTTCAAGTCACCGTTGCGAGGAACAACGCAAAATATTTTGACGAACAAGGATGGTTGTATTTTACAAAAGAACGATTCGATTTGTATTATCCCAGCTATGGCGACTCTTATCCTATGAACTGTGGTGCCATTGGCATGACTTATGAAAAAGGTGGCATTGGAGCCGGCTTGACTATAACCACAATCGAGGGAGACCCTCTAACTTTAAAAGATCGCCTGACGCATCATTTCACAACGGGGATGTCTACTGTGGAAATCTCATCACTCAACTCATGGAAGTTAGTGGATGAGTTTGAAAAGTTCTATAGGGAAACTAACACCAATCCGCCCTTCCCTTATAAAAGTTATGTAATCAAGGCTGAAAATAATTCTGACAAGCTCAGCAAAATCACCGCCTGGTTTGATTCGCAATCCATTCAATATGGACATGCTACTGCACGACCTTCAAAAGGTTTTGACTACCAGACTCAATCTATAAGTAATTTTAATATTGGAGCGGAAGACATTGTGGTGACTATCTATCAACCAAAAGGTAGATTTATTACTTCTGTTTTTGAACCTCAATCTAAACTTACAGACTCTGCAACATACGATGTTACCGCATGGAACCTTCTCTATAGCTTTGACTTAAAAGCATATGCTGTAAACGAGAAAATTGTTATTGCTAAACCTTATCAGGCAAAAGCCATCGTTCAAGAAAACATTCCCTCAAAACCATATGCTTACATCTTTCGCTACCAAAGTTTGAAAGACGTGGAGATGTTGGGAACATTGATGCAGAAAA
>JAENVX010000112.1 GCA_016650355.1 Bacteroidia bacterium
AGGTATTCTGGATTACCGGAGCATTGGGTTTTGTCTGGCTTGCCTTCTGGTGGCTTTTTTATGATTTGCCAGCGAGACAGAAACGTTTGTCAGAAGCCGAGCTTGAATTAATTACTGATGGGCAAGAGTCAAACAAAGTTCAATCGGCCAATACCAGGATCAAGTGGCGGAAGCTTTTTAGTTTTCCTCAAACCTGGGCGTTGATCACTGGCAAAGGATTGATAGACCCTATATTTTGGTTCTTTCTTTTTTGGCTTCCTTCTTATTTTTCTTCCACCTTCAGTCTCGACCTGAAAAAACCCAGCTTGCAATTGATGATCATATACTTGGCTGCAACAATCGGCAGTATCGGTGGGGGGTATATATCATCGTGGTTGATAAAAAAAGGTTGGCCCATTCTTAAAGCACGAAAAGCATCGCTTCTCGCGTTTGCCTGTCTTGAGCTATCGATCATGCTAACGCAATTTGCACCGAATGCCTGGATGGCGGTACTATTGATCAGCTTAGCAATAGCAGTGCATCAGGCATGGGCCACCAATATTTTTACGATGGCTTCAGATATGTTTCCATCAGAGGCAGTGAGTTCGGTTGTTGGCATTGCCGGAACAGCAGGTTCCATAGGAGGCGTACTTTTTCCAATACTGATTGGCTATCTGCTCGACACCTACAAGGCACTTGGCAATGTTACTATTGGATATAATATTATTTTCACCCTTTGCAGTTTTGCATACTTGCTATCACTTACCATTATTCATTTTCTTACCCGAAAATCTGAACCGGTAGCATTGAAGCAAATTCAATAGATGAAACGAATGGAGAAGAATATTTAAATACGCTAGCCAAGCAGGGGGCTTATAAGGTATTATAAAACCGCAACAACTTTTACTTCTTTAGAATCGGGACTTGCCCAGGTATCAAAGTCGCTAAGTATTTTTTCAAAAGGAACATGTTTGGTTATGTATGCGCCCGTATTGAAATTTCCTTCTCGCAAAACTTTTATGACAAAATCAAAATCTTCCCGCGTTGCATTCCTACTGCATATTATTGTTGTTTCTTTTGCATGGATTATTGGATGTTGAAAGGCTAGTTCTCCCTTAAATAATCCTACCAGGACAAAACTACCTCCATGACTCATATAATTGATTCCGCCTTCAATTGCTTGTTTGCTCCCTGTTGCATCAAACACAGTTTGTGCAAGGTTGCCACCAGTGAACTCTTTAATTTTTTCGACTGGAGATTGAAGCGCGTTGATAGCAAGATCAATGTTGAATTTTTTGCTGACTAGATCTAACCGATAGTCATTGATATCTATAGCGATAACAGTGGCTCCAATGTATTTGGCCAGCTGAATAATGCCAATACCAATTGGTCCACATCCCATTACTACAACGTTATCTCCTTTTTTTGTTCCGGCTCTTCGAAGGGCATGAGCGCCAATTGCAAGCGGTTCAACAATTGTGATTTCATCATGCGATAACTCATTTGCGGGTATAAGTAAACGATCGGGAAGCGAAATCACCTCTTGCATTCCACCATCAACGTGAACACCAAATACGTTTAATTTCTGACAGCAATTTGATTTTCCGGCTCTGCATGAAACGCAATCCTGACAATTGATGTAGGGCATGATGACAACCTTATCACCTTTTGAAAGGCCGATATTATTTTGCCCGATTTCCAGTATTTCAGTTGCAAGTTCATGTCCTAAGATCCTCGGGTATGAGAAAAAAGGTTGATTGCCCTTAAAGGCATGCAAATCGGTGCCACAAATCCCTACCTGTTTTACCCTTAAGACTGCATTTCCTGGTGTAAAATCAGGCTCTTTTCCTTCTCGAATTGAAAAGTGATTAGGATTTTCACATACAATATATTTCATTTTTATAAACTATAAATGTTCAAAACTAAGTTCGTTTTTCGTTTCTGGTTTTATAGATCGTGAGGG
>JAENVX010000113.1 GCA_016650355.1 Bacteroidia bacterium
GTTTGAGTAGGGCAGAAGAGAACTTTACTGATTCTGTCCGTTAATATCCGATTCACCTCCTCCGGCATTTTCATCTCAAAACTTCTTAGCCCAGCTTCAACGTGCGCAACAGGAATATGAACTTTAACAGCGGCAAGCGCGCCAGCCAAGGTTGAGTTTGTGTCGCCATAAACCAGGACGTAATCTGGTTTTTCATTTAGCAGGACCTCTTCAATCTTCTCAAGCATCCTGCCTGTCATCGCCCCATGACTCAAACCTTGTATCTCAAGATTGTATTGAGGTGTTGGTATTTCCATCTCATCAAAAAATACCTGCGACATATTTTGATCATGATGTTGCCCGGTATGGACAATCACTTCCTCAATGCCTGATTTTTTTAAAGCGCGGGAAACAGTAGCTGCTTTAATAAACTGAGGACGGGCACCTAGAACGGTAACAATTTTCATCTACACAAAAGCCGGAATACCTGTGATCTCGTTACCCAGAATCAATAAATGAATATCATGCGTTCCTTCGTAGGTAACAACCGATTCCAGGTTCATCATGTGGCGCATGATAGGGTATTCGCCAGTGATGCCCATGCCTCCATGCATTTGTCTGGCTTCGCGCGCAATCTCCAGGGCGAGGTTAACATTGTTTCGCTTGGCCAACGATATTTGCGGTGTCGTTGCTTTGCCTTCGTTCATTAGTGTGCCAAGTCTCCAGTTGAGTAATTGGGCTTTCGTAATTTCGGTAAGCATCTCGGCTAGTTTCTTTTGTTGAAGTTGGAAGGAAGCAATTGGTTTACCGAATTGAATTCTTTCGGCTGTATACTTTCTTGCCGATTCATAACAATCCATAGCAGCACCTAAAGCACCCCAGGCGATTCCATAACGTGCTGAATCCAGGCACATCATTGGTGCCCCCAATCCAGTTTTACCCGTTAATAAATTTTCCTTAGGCACTTTCACATTATCAAAGACTAATTCACCCGTTGTACTTGCGCGCAATGACCACTTGCCATGCGTTTCTGGAGTTGAGAAGCCATCCATTCCACGTTCAACAATAAGTCCATGAATTCTACCCGCTTCGTTTTTTGCCCACACAACTGCAAGGTCTGCTTTGGGTGAGTTTGATATCCACATTTTTGCGCCATTGAGCAAATAATGATCCCCCATGTCTTTGAAGTTGGTAACCATACCGCTTGGATTTGATCCATGATCGGGCTCGGTTAAACCAAAACAACCAAGCCATTCGCCAGAAGCGAGTTTAGGTAAATATTTTTTCCGTTGTGCTTCCGATCCAAACTTGTAAATAGGATACATAACCAACGAACCTTGCACCGATGCAGTTGAACGCATACCCGAATCGCCACGCTCAATCTCTTGCATGATGATGCCGTAAGAAATATAGTCGAGGCCTCCACATCCATACTCTACAGGCAGAGTGGGGCCAAATGCACCGATGTCGCCAAATTTTTTAACAAGCTCATACGGAAAGTGAGCGCGTTGTGCCCAGTCTTCGATATATGGACTGATTTCTTTCTTAACAAAATCACGAATGGAACTACGAATTAGTTTGTGTTCATCTGTAAGCAGGTTATCTACCAAATAAAAATCTGGTTGATCATAATTATCTTGCTTTAGCGACTTTTTCGTTTTTGATTCAGCTTTAACTTTCTGATCAGCCATAATATTTTGGTTATTCTTTGTAAAGGCTCAAATTTACAGAAGAATTGTAAATCTTATGGACAAATCTTCCCTCGATCCTTCCCTAATTGAGCAATTGAAAAAGCTTCAGCAGAAGTACGCTGTTATGGGGCAGGATCTGTCTTCCTATTTGGATGGACTGTTACATGCAGATTACCTTACCTATTGGGATTACATACATGTGGATACACTTTTGAGTTTGCAAAATCCTAAAACAAGTTTTCCGGATGAAAAAGTTTTTATTATATATCACCAAATCACTGAATTGTATTTTAATCTAATTCTTTGGGAGATAGAACAGGTTGCACAGCGGGAACCAATTGAAGAGATTTATTTTGTTCAACGACTTGATCGGATCATTAACTATTTCCGACAACTTGAAAGTTCTTTTGCTGTGATGGTGGATGGCATGGAGCAAGGTCAATTTCTGAAATTCAGAATGTCTCTTCTTCCCGCCAGCGGCTTTCAATCAGCGCAGTACAGGATGATTGAGATTTGTTCTACGGACATGATCAACTTAGTCAATGTACATGAGCGCGAGGCGTTGATAGAATACAGTGATCTGGAGCAACAATTGGAAAATATTTATTGGAAAAGTGGAGCTACCGAACTAGCCACTGGTAAGAAAACGCTTACACTTCAGCAATTTGAGGAGAAATATATGAAGCTATTAAAGGCAATAGCCCTCAAGTATAGAAATAGCAATTTGAAGCAAATTTTTGAAAGACATTTCCCAGCTTCAAGAGAAGTAATAAGTCGGCTACGAGAATTTGACCAACTAGCAAATGTCCTATGGCCGCTGGCTCATCTTAAATCTGCTGGGCGCTATTTGCAAAAAGCCCCTGAGGATATTAAAGCAACAGGTGGAACCAACTGGCAGAAATACCTTCCTCCGCGTTTCCAAAAAATTATGTTTTTCCCAGAATTATGGTCAGAAGCCGAGAAAGCGGATTGGGGAAAGGCTGGCGTTATCAATGCCTTGTTAAAACATAACTAATCGCTAAAATCTATTTAACTTTAAGGGATTTGTAAAAAGCTGTGAGGAAGTTAGTTACGATATTTTTAGTAGTGCTTTGCTGGCCCTTGATCTCCTTTTCTCAAGGAGTCACTCTCTCTACCTATCACGATAGCGCCAAAAAAAGTCTAAAAGAGATTTATCAGGTAAAAGACACGGTACAGAATATTCTGCACGGCCGTTACATTTCTTATTTTTTGAATGGGAATATTGAATCCAAAGGACAGTTTATGAATAATGAAACTACCGGTATGTGGCAGTTTTACTATGAAACAGGAAATCTAAAAATGAGAGGAATCCTGCGGCAAAACTCAAATTATGGACGATGGGAATATTATTTTGAGAGTGGATCAAAAAGTATGGAAGGGACCATTGATGATAAGAACAAAATAGGGGAATGGAAAATTTATTATGAAAGTGGAGATTTGAAGGAGTTAGGTGAGTATGCAGTAAATAAACGTGACGGACTTTGGAAAACTTATTTTGAAGATGGTACGCTTCGAGGAGAAATTGAATACGTTGATGATTATGGGCGGTTTATTGAGTATTACCATTCAGGTAAAGTGTTTGCAGAAGGACCTCGCGCAGGATCACGCAACGTTGGACATTGGCGTTTCTTTTCCGAAGATGGAATTTTGAGTAGCGAGGGGGACTATACCAATGGAAAGAAAACGGGGGAATGGAAATTCTATTATTCAACGGGAAAAATCGCCTCTGAAGGTAAGTACGAAAGTGACGAGCCTGCCGGTAAATGGAACTATTATTTTGAAGATGGGTCCGTTAGTTCAACGGGCGAATTTGTTGGTGGCAAGAAAAATGGTTATTGGAGTTCTCTTAGCATGGATGGCAAAGTGAAAAGTGAGATTACGTACAATCTAGGATCGGGTGAATACAGAGAATACTATGATGATGGTAAGTTAAAAGTGAAAGGTTCAATTGCTGACGGAAAAAATCAAGGTCACTGGCAATATTTTTTTCAGGATGGGAAAACTGAAGGCGAATGTCAATTTGTGAATGGCAAAGGAACGTACAGAGGATTTTATCCTAATGGAACATTGCAAACTAAAGGACAAATAGAGGATGATATGCGCGTTGGCACATGGGATCTCTACGAGCAGGATGGCACCTTGTCGGGTTATTACAAGCCATTTTATGAGAACAAAGCACTGGTAAGCGATATTAATTCTTTGATCAACCAAAGCAAGACTCCAGCACCAGCCTCCCGCATCGTTAAGAAAGGATTCTATTACTTTACGCCACGATTCCCTGAATACCGAGGTGTAATTCTTTCTACAAATCCATTTTCAACTTTCATTGGTAAAATTCCATTGGGTATAGAATTCTATAATCAAACGAGGTTGGGACATGAATTTGAGTTTGAAGGGATTAGAGATCCGTTTTATACGGCCGATTCGGACGTTGCTGTAAATAGAATTTTTAGACGAGGTTATAGCATGGCAATAAAGCAGAAATTTTACAACAGTCTGCCTGTTGGCATGTGGTATTTTGCGCATGAGGTTCGATTTACCAATCTGGGATACTTTGCCAACGTCTCCAAGACCAAAACGCCCGTATTATTAACGGCTAGTTCTTCAGAGCAACGATTCGAGTATGGAGTTTTACTAGGCGCGCGATTGATGCAAAAAAATAATGGTAATGGGTTTACGATGGATGCTTTAATTGGATATGGGATGGGTTACCGCTATTCTGATGTGGAACCAATATTTGAGGATGTATTCAGATCCTTGAACACGAATCCGTTTGCACACACTTTTCGATTTGGTCTAACTTTTGGTTATTCAATGTCATTCGATGGAAGCAGATAAAAAATTGCTTCTCGTTAAGTTATTTCCAGAGAGTTAGGATTTTAATAACACGATTGAAAGGATAGATACCTTTCCTATGAGCACCACAGAAATTTCACTTTCTCCCCAAGAGGCCTTTGACGATGCAGTCTTTAAGCAAGCGCTTAATGCCAAACTAGGCCTAATAGACAACGAGACTATTCAACCAAAAGTAATTAGGCGCTCCATTGATGCGCGTGGAAGAAACGTTTTGGTTAAGATGCTAGTTGAACTTGTTCCTGTGGGTGAAGTCATATCCATCAACGATTTTAAAAAGGAATATCCCGATGTTAGAAACGCAGATCAGGTTATCATTGTTGGCTCGGGGCCGGCTGGACTTTTTGCTGCCTTAAGATTAATTGAGTTGGGAATTAAGCCAATAGTTTTGGAGCGAGGCAAAGACCACCGGGCGAGAAGGCGAGACATTGCTGCCATTAACAAAGAGCATGTTGTTAATCCGGAATCCAATTACTGCTTTGGTGAAGGTGGAGCAGGCACTTATTCGGATGGAAAATTATATACGCGCTCAAAAAAGCGAGGCGATGTAAGTCGTATTTTGGAAATTCTTGTTGCACACGGGGCAGCGGATGAAATTTTATTCGATGCCCATCCTCACATAGGCACTAATAAACTTCCCCAGCTAGTTGAAGCGTTACGTGAAAGCATGCTACAGGCAGGCGGAGAAATTCACTTTAACACCAAGGTTATAGATTTCCTTCTTGAAAAGGATGCATTGAAGGGAGTTGTTACCGTTGATGGAGAAAAAATAAAAGGTGAAGCTGTAATTCTGGCCACGGGTCATTCAGCCCGCGATATTTTTGAACTTCTGCATTCAAGGAATATTCAAATTGAAGCTAAACCATTTGCCCTTGGAGTTCGCGTTGAGCATCAACAAAATCTGATTGATAAGATTCAATATCATTGCGCTGTTGATAGGGGAGAATATTTGCCTGACTCATCGTATACGCTTGTTCATCAGGCCAAATTTGATGGAAGGGAGAGGGGTGTATTTTCTTTTTGTATGTGCCCTGGTGGATTTATTGTGCCATCGGCAACATCGCCAGGTGAGGTTGTCGTTAATGGAATGAGTCCATCTAGAAGAGATTCGAAGTTTGCAAACTCCGGTATTGTGGTGGCCGTGGATACAGGTGATTTTAAAAACTATTCTAAGCATGGCCCTTTGGCAGGAATGTACTTTCAAAAGGAAATTGAACAGAAGGCATGTGCGGTAGCTGGTGGAACTCAAGTAGCCCCTGCACAAAGGTTATTAGATTTTGTTGAGCACAAGACGTCTTCTTCATTACTGGAAACATCGTATCAGCCAGGACTTGCATCCATCGATCTAAGAGAAGTGTTGCCTTCTTTTATATCAGAGAGTTTAAGGCAGGGCTTCATTAGCTTTGGGGGAAAGATGAGAGGATATCTTTCCAATGAAGCACAAATAGTAGGTGTTGAAAGTAGAACATCTTCACCTGTTCGTATCCCCAGGGATAAGGTATCATTGGAGCATCCCCAGATTAAGAACCTTTTTCCTTGTGGAGAGGGTGCAGGATACGCTGGAGGTATTGTTTCAGCCGCTATGGACGGAGAACGCTGCGCTGAAGCAGTGAGCAAGGTTTTAAATCTGAATCAAATAAAGTGAAGAAGACTATTATTATTGGAGCAACTACAAATCCATCCCGCTATGCCTATCTGGCAGCTAAAATGCTGGATCACTATAAACATGAATTTATACCACTAAGCATTAAAAAGGGAATGCTATTCGGCAGGCCTATTCTTAATCTTATTGAAAAACCGAAACTGAATGATGTTGATACGGTAACGCTATACATTGGGCCTCAGCATCAGCAAGAATGGTATGATTACATCCTTAGCTTGAAGCCAAAGCGGATTATTTTCAATCCGGGGACAGAGAATCCCGAATTTGAGAAAATGGTAGAAGCCGCAGGAATAGAAGCCCTTGAGGCCTGCACATTAGTCATGCTACGTTCCGGGCAATACTAATTATAAACTAGTCGTTCGGGTATTGGGCAATTATACCCACATAAACTATTTTCCATTTACCATTGACTTTTTCAAGGAAACGTATCTGAGAAGTTTCATCCCGATCTATCATGCCATCTTTTACCTTCTGTATATACTGAACAAAGGCGCCATTTTTGTAAATGCGAATTTCTCCCCATTTGCGTTCTATACTAAGACCTTTGCGGGCAACGTCAATTTGGCGGCTTGATACTTGGGTTTTAAAATAAGTGTCAAATGACTTGTCGATGGCATTCCAGCTTTGCACAAAACTAGTTCCGGTAGAATCCGAATACGACCAATATGCATAGGGTGCCTGTAACCAGGAGTCTGCCCAATTCTTTCTATCAACATTCTGAAAGGAGAAGGTCTCTTTTTCGATGACAGCTTTAACAGCAGCAACGTCATCTTGTGCAACACCTGAGATCCAAAGTATGCTCAACAAACTCAGGGTCAAAAAGAAAGATTTGGTTTTCATAAAGTGGCTATGTTTAGTACGCATTGGAAAATTAATAAAAAAGGTGTGAAGAACCTTGTAATAATTTTGGTTTTTCAGCCTGAAAACAGGGAAATTGAAAAACTGATCAAAATCATAATTTGGCATCAAGCATAACCTTAGTTTTAACTAACCAAAAAAAATACGACATGAAAAAGGGAGAATCTAGATTAGATCTTAAAGATTATCTGGTAAAGCCAGGTAAGAAATTTCGGCTAAAAGATTTTGACACAGGCTATAAGAAAAAGACCATAACCAAGCAAGAGTCTTTGGAAATGCTTGAAAGCGGTTTAAAGGAATTATCTGAAACCCAGGACAAATTATATGCCCACAATCAATATAGTATACTAATTATTCTTCAAGCGATGGATGCAGCTGGCAAGGATGGGGCAGTGAAGCATATCATGACAGGCTTCAATCCTCTTGGTGTAAAAGTATATAGTTTCAAAGCACCAAATTCTCATGAACTGGATCATGATTATTTTTGGCGCCACGAATTGGCACTTCCAGCAAGGGGTGAGATAGCCATTCATAATCGCTCACATTATGAAAATGTGTTGGTTACTAAGGTCCATCCGGAGTTTATCATGAGCGAAAACATTCCCGACATAGATTCCGTGCATAAAATTGATAAGAAATTTTGGGAGAAGAGGTATAAGCAAATCAGAAGATTTGAAAAAAATCTTACAGATAATGGAACCATCATACTAAAGTTTTTCCTTAATGTATCGAAAAAGGAGCAGAAGAAAAGGTTTCTGGAACGAATTGATGATACCACTAAGAATTGGAAATTTTCAATGGCCGATTTGAGGGAAAGAGGATTTTGGGATGAATACCAAAAAGCATATGAAGAGTGCATGTTTGAAACCGCCACGGATACAGCTCCATGGTTTGTAATCCCAGCAGATGATAAGTGGTATGCAAGATTGTCTATTGCGTATGTCATCTACAAAGAATTTGAGAAACTTAAGCTTAGCTACCCCATTGTGAGTGAAACACAAAGAGCAGAATTACAAAAAGCTAAAGCAAAACTGATGTCCGAAGAAGGAGGTAAAGCAGAGAAACCTCAAAAGCCAAAAAAGAAATAGGAGAATTATTAATTATCAACAGCCTCATCAAAGGAATTCAGGTGAACAATTACTTCTTTACTCCTGAGTTCCTTTGCTTTTTCAGTTAGTATCTCTTTAGTCGAGCTATCCCATGGGTTTGCAACCAATGTCAAGATTTTTAGATGCTGAAAGTTAAAAAAATCAACGGGTAAGGATTGAATTTCATTTCTTGAAATATCCAGATTTTCCAGATTAGTAAGTTTGGAAATTAGAGGTGGCACATATAACAAATTGTTATTATTTATCCGAAGTACGTTAAGCTTTTCAAGTTTGCTTATATTTTCAGGAACCGTACTGAGACGGTTGTTGTGGAGGTACAGTTCGCGAAGGTCTTTTAACTCACCTAAATTATTGGATAGCGTAAGCACTTTATTAAACGCTAAATAAAGAATCTCAAGGTGCTGCCAATTGATTACATTTTCATCAAGTGTTTCAAGTTCATTGTAATAGAGATCAATTTCTTTAAGTGATTTGATTTGATAAACCCCATTCGGTATTGTTTTAAGTTGATTGCGATATAATGAAAGGTTTTCTAATTTTTTAAGCTGACTAATTTCAGGAGCAATTTCACTTATATTATTATAGTTGAATTTTAACGTTTTCAGGTTGGGTAAATTCTGTATCGAGGAAGGGACTTTAGCTATCTGGTTTTTAAACAGATCAAGTTTTTCAAGGTAAGGATTAAATTTAATTTCATTGTCCTTGA
>JAENVX010000114.1 GCA_016650355.1 Bacteroidia bacterium
GTAGTCACGTGCATCGTACATGGCTTTGGGCGAATTGGGTGCTTTATGGCTGGCTGTTGCTACGGCATTCCTACTGACAGTGTTTTCGGGGTAACATTTACCCACGCTGCCTGCCAGGCCGAACCATTGAATACGCCTTTACATCCCACCCAACTTTATGAAGCTGGCTTTATCTTTTGTCTTTTAGCAGTGCTCTATTTTCTTAAATCCAGGAAACGATTTGAAGGCCAACTATTCTTGCTGTACTTGATTTTTTATGCCATAGGTAGGGGTGTGCTCGAAATATTCCGCGGAGATGTTGCCCGTGGGTTTATTTTTAGCGATTGGCTGTCTCATTCCCAATTGATTTCCTTGATCATCATTGGTGTCGCTGGTTTTTACTACATTCGGTTGTCAAAGACAAAATGACAATGGAAAACTTAAGCTTCGGTCAAAAAATAAAACGGTCAATCACAAAAATTGTAAAGCGAATCCTTATACTGGGAATACTAGTATTTGCGGCACTAATGGCATTCTGGCAATGGGGTGTTTATGAAAGAGGTGTGAAAGCTGGAAAAGTATTAAGTGTGTCGGAAAAAGGCTTCGTTTTCAAAACGTATGAAGGAAAGCTAAACCTGGAGACTTTCGGGGCCTTAAAAGGGGCCAGCCCAATTGCGGAGTCGTTTGATTTTTCGGTTGAGAAAGATCAGGAGGAAGTAATCAGAGAACTTCAGGAAGTGGCTTTAAGTGGCGAACGCGTAAACCTCTATTTCATAAAGCGATATGTTATATTTCCATGGCGTGGCGATACTAATGTTTTTGTGGAAAAAGTAGAAAGGTTAAAATAGGGGGCGTCAAAAATTCTTGCCCCATCTAAATTCTCAAATGAATAATTCTAAAATTATCCTTTACGGCTCTTACGGCTATACAGGTAACCTAATCGCACAAGAGTGTCGTTCAAGAAATCTAGACATTATTCTTTCCGGCAGAAATGAGGAATCTTTGAAAAAACAAAGTGAACTAACAAATTATCCTTTTGAAGTTGTAGACATAACTGATACCCTGGCATTAAAGAATTTGTTAGCCAAAGGTAAAGTGGTCATTCATTGTGGAGGACCTTTTCAATATACTGCCAGAGCCATGGCCATCGCATGTATGGAAACTAATACACATTATACTGATATAACTGGTGAATCTGCCGTGTTTGAAATGCTTTCAACGTTCGATGACCAAGGAAAGCATGCTGGTATTACCATTATGCCTGGAACGGGCTTTGATGTTGTGCCGTCTGATTGTCTCGCTGTGTATCTAAAAAATAAATTGCCTTCAGCTACACACTTACAACTAGCCTTTGCGAGCACAGGTGGTGGCTTCTCACGAGGCACTGCCAAAACGATGATTGAAGGCCTTGGCTACCCCAGTATGATTCGAAGAGATGGAAAGCTTACAGCAGTGCGGACAGGAAGCCTGACAAAAGAAATTGATTATGGGCCTTTTAAAATACCAAGTCTGAATATTCCATGGGGAGATATTTCCACTGCATGGCGAAGTACTGGCATCCCCAACATTGAAGTTTACATTGGGTCAAATAACAACCAGATTGCTTATGCCAGAAACAGCAATTATATCAATTGGTTGCTGCGCCTTCGTTGGGTGAAGGATTTCTTAAAGAAAAAGATTGACAAAAAACCGGCAGGCCCGAGCGGTGAAAAACGGCTAAAAGGAAAAATGTACTTAGTGGGAAGAGTTTGGGATGGCACTGGAAAAGAAAGTAGCGCACGATTAGAAACAATCGATGGCTACACACTTACTGCAAAAGCAAGTGTGCTTATAGTAGAAAAAATACTCAGTGGAAATTTCAAAACCGGTTATCAGACTCCGGCAATGGCCTATGGGGATGGTCTAATATTAGAAATACCTGGATCGAAACTTACTGATCTTTAAGAATCAATCCGCATTCGAAGGAAATTATTAATGGCGAATTAACAGTTTAGTATAGGTCAATCTTTTCAATTCACTGTAACGACATTTTTTCCCTTTTCTGTCAAAATTCCAAAGGGGATCAAATCGTAATTTTTGGATTTGACAACGGACTCAAATTCTTGAGCATAATTTTTGTCGACTGAAACCAACAATCCACCACTGGTTTGGGGATCGCACAAAATCACCTTTTGTTCCTCTGAAAGCGAACTGATCTTATGTCCATAGCTTTCCCAGTTACGTTGTGTTCCACCGGGCATTGATTTTTGTTGAATGTAACGATTCAAAAAATCGAACTTTGGAACTTTACTAAACTCAATCACTGCTGAAAGCCCGCTACCCTCACAAACCTCACATAGATGACCAAGCAATCCAAAACCTGTTACATCTGTCATGGCGTTAACGTATGGAAGACTTCCAAACTCTGCGCCAATTGAATTGAGCGCAAGCATAGTATCAACTGCCACTTTTAAATGGGCTTCATCGACAATGCCTTTCTTTTGGGCAGTTGTGGTAATTCCAATACCTATTGGTTTGGTGAGATACAAAAGTGATCCAGCCTTTGCCGTATCGTTTCGTTTAAGGTTTCCCTTTTTAAGCTTACCACTTACAGCCAAACCAAAGACTGGTTCAGGGCAATCAATGCTGTGGCCACCCGCCAATGGGATATTTGCTTTCGCACAAATACTTCTACTGCCTTCCAAAACAAGTTTGGCAACTTCAGGTGGTACCTTGTTAATAGGCCAACCGAGAATTGCAATGGCCATAATTGGCTCCCCTCCCATGGCATAAACATCACTGATGGCATTCACCGATGCGATAGCTCCAAACGTATATGCATCATCTACAATTGGCATAAAAAAATCAGTTGTGCTAATGATGCAGTTACCATCGCCAAGATCGTAGACTGCAGCATCATCTTTGGATTCATTTCCTACCAACAGGTTGGAATATTTTGCTTTTGGCAGATCTGAGTGAAGAATAGTATCCAATACGGCAGGCGAAATTTTGCATCCACAGCCCGCCCCATGGGAATATTGGGTGAGTTTTATTTCAGTCATGAAAATATTTAAAATTTAAGATTCAAAATTGATTGTGTATAGCTGTCACTATCAACTCCATTCCATGGAATATTGGCTAAAAGTTTGTTTTTTCTTTTATCGATGCTATTGAGGTAAGCCTTGTCATAATATGTAAGTAATATATCAATGGTAGACGTCATATCGCCTTCTAACAGTTTTTCTTTTGCCGCCTTGTAATGTTGACCGCCAAGTTTTGTTACTATTTTACCCATAATTGTTAAAAATAATTCTTTGTCAGCAGGCCCATATTCTTCTACCAATCGTTGCACTCTAATTTCCTTACTTACATCCATCTTCACCAAAGGGCTTTGTGTCATTTGTATCCAAAACTCATGTGGCAAAAATATTTTTCCAATCGCAATGGATTCATCCTCCACCCAAATTCTCTTTGACAAATCAAGTTTTTCAATTTCTTCGAAGAGCTGATTTTGGAATTGTTCAGTAGTCGGTTGTTGTGGCATCAGCAAACCTCCAAAAGCAGAACCCTTGTGATTGGCCAAATCTTCCAGATCCAGTACTTGCTCCCCTTGTGCTTTTAATGCCCTGAGAATTTCACTCTTGCCACTACCCGTGCAACCTGTAAGCAATACTATCTGAAGTGGTCTTCTGAATGACTCCAA
>JAENVX010000115.1 GCA_016650355.1 Bacteroidia bacterium
GATCAAGTAGTCCTTCTTCTACAATCGCAAGCGTATAAGTCATTTTACGCTTGGCCTGCTCCGAAACTTTAATAACAACTTCCTGACCAGGCTCTAAAACATCAGGCATCGCAATTACTGGATTTAAGTGTGTCTCAGAATCCTCAACTTGTAGGGGAATCATACCATACAATCGAATTGGAAGATCATTTACAGTTTGTGCGTGGGGCTGCAACATCGTTACGTTAACAAAAACGTTTGGTGTCATCTCTTTCGTGATCTGAAAATTGAATTGGTTATCTCCTTTCTGCGTTTCCATCCAATACGTTCCTATAACCTTGCTTCCATTTTCAATGCTTACCAGTGCTCGTCCTTTGTCGCCCCCAGGAATAACTAAATTTGCCTTTTCGCCAATGTTATAGGCAGGCTTATCCGAAGAGAAGGAAAGCATAGTCGCACCTTGTCCATCCTGTCTGGCCCGACCAGCCCAGCCAGGCCAATCGATGTATACAATTTTCCCAGAAGTGTGACCACTTTTTGGATCATATGCCTTCACATAGTATCGACCCCACTCTGGATACTTAATTTTAAAATTCCATTCAGCCTTGCCATCTGCTGTTCTAATATTTCCAACTGCAAGAGGTTGAGAATAATTTCCTGACATATAGTTCACTGTCCCTTCTTCAGAACTATCCCACCACCAACGCCAATTCACTTTATAGAGGCTCATTTCAATATTTCGTGAAAGCGGATTTCCATCAGCATCTACCGTGACAACCTCTACGCGATGAGTTGTATCCGTGAGTAACATTCCACGGGCTTTATCGCCTTTTGGCAAACGAATACCTGCAAAAGATTCATACGGATAATAAGGAATGCTAAAACGATCGATGCTGAAGTTGCCACTTTCCTCAAAAACTTTTCCACGGAAGATGGCATTAAGCATTCCAGGAGCCTCACCAGAAATCTGGAGATCAGCATTGACGGTTGCTTTACCTTCACTATCCGTGTAGCCCTCGAAAATAGGCTGTGACTCGCTATAGAAATTTCGTGAAGGGTCATCAAAGACAAACTCAGGGTATTTAGCAAACTTGGTCTCGGCCTTAGTTAAGAATACTTCAAATTCGGCTTTAAGATTTTTGCCTGGTGCCCCGTGCAACCAGTTTACGTTTAACTTTCCGACTACATTTTTGTTACTCGCTGTCAATTTATCCACTCCAAAATCCAAGTTGATCTTAAGGCGATTGGGCTTCACCATTTCAATTTTAAGCGACTGCGTAAACTCGGTGCCACCAACTTTCACACGACCTAGCCAATTTCCGGTTGGGGCATCGGATGACGTAACAGTCGCAAAATTATAGAACCCATTTTCAGAGCCTGACCGCACCAATCGATTGATAATTTGCCCTTGTGGATTTTGTAGCTCAAAGACTACTGGATGATTGGAAGGGAGAGTTTTTAATTTGTCTTCCAGAATAAAGCTCAGATAAAGCGAATCACCCGGTCTCCATACGCCACGCTCTCCATACAAAAAACCTTTAAGTCCTTTTTTAACTTGCTCGCCACCTACATCAAAGTTGCTCAGTGAAAGTGACTCACCATCTACTAATCTAAGGTAACCTCGTTGCGACCCACTTTTAGCCACGAGCGCAAATGGGTTCTGCCTTGTTTGGATAACAGCTTTGCCATCGGCACCGGTCGAAGCAGAACCAATTACTTGTTGTTGGTAATCATACAAATCAAGTTGCACACCTGAAATAGGCTGAGTTGTTTTTAAGTCGGTTGCAATAATAATAGTGTTTCCATCGCCACCTCTCTTGGCAATTAAACCCAAATCAGACGCAATCACATTGCGCTTGACGGTGCGATTGCTGGTGTAATAAGATGAGTGACAAGGATTGTCGCGCTGTTGCCAATCGTAATCATCTCCGTAGTAATAATCTTCATACGAATCCCAATAACTTTCCTCACCCTCGCCTTCAGTATCTTCCTGTTCAAATCCTAATAGCGTGTTGGAGGATCCAGTATCATCGCCTCCTTCACAAACATACGCTAAGTACGATTTTTTAAATCCGATTCGCACCTGATAGATCGCTCCTGGTTCTGTATTTATTAACGTGGAAAGATCAAGAGTATATCTGTTCCATTTTCCTAAGTCGGTTACGCCCGCATTCTCTAAGGACATTGCTTTCTTCAATACTTGCTTACCTACCCTATACAACTCCTGATTGCCATCGTAATTATTGACCTGTAAAAACTGCAATACATTATTTTCAAAGATTTTAAAAATCTGAATGTCAACTGATTTCAGGTTAACTGCCTCAAAGGGCATCACCAATCCATCACTACTGGGTAATATTGTTCCCTTCCCAGTAAATCGCACTGCAGGCAAAAGCTGTTCAAAGGCTACTTGAAAGGAGCCACCTTCAATCATTTTGTAATTCACAGAATTTTTTATTCCAGACTCTACCGAAAGAGTTCGCGATCCCGTTTGGCGAATAGGTGGATATACCCTGACCTCATTATCCTTTATTTCAAAGTCGAGGCTGGCTAAATCTGATATGGTGATCAGTCCCTCAAGGTTCTGCGATTCACTTAATGGATCAGAAAATTGTAACACAACATGTTGGCTGCTGCCTTGCTCAACGCGCACGTTAGTCACCTTGAAATCACCCAACGCGGGAATCTCAACTTCTTTCTCAGCTGTTTGGTCAATACCAATTGATTTTCCGGTTATTGACAGCTTCACCACACTAGCAGCCTCTTTTCTCGAAACGTCCTCGACCACAAACAGGTGCTGCTTCCCCTCTCCTGCGTGTGTCCAGTTTACTTTTAAAGATTTCCCATCCTGGTGGGCGGAAATCATGATATCAACAGCTTCATTTTCTACAAAGTCGGCAGTAAATAAAGTCCCTTCAATTTTTTGGCGAGCAAGTTGAGTTTTAACGTATGGCTTAATATTTTCTATGGCAACTTCAAAATTCTGTGGTATCACCTGGAAAGTATATTCAAACGTGCTCAGATCACCTGAGAGTTGAAAAAGCTTGGAGAGCAGAACACGTACCTCATAGATCTGTCCTGATGTAAGCCGTGATGATGGTCTGAATTCTACAGTCCTTTGATCATGCCATGTAGTAGTTCCAGTGATATTGGGGCTAAACTCAAAAATCTTGGTGAACGTCTCGTTGCCAATTGATGCAGAATCGACCGCATCTTTGGAAAAAATGATGCGAATGGGCGACCCTGAACTTACCACTCCTGCGGTATAGGAAGATATATACTCGCCAAAGGCAGGATTGATCGTAGAGTTAAAGGTCTTAGCTCCTTTACCAGGAACAAAATAAAAGACTCCGGCTATTAAAGCTGCCAAGCCAATGGCACCAAGGCCAATTTTCATCCAGGGAGCGTTTTTCATATCACATTTTTTAGAGGATTGGAAATATCGGAAATTAGCTTCAGGTTTCAAGTCAGGATTGATTTGTTTCCAGCCGATCTAATGAAATTCATTCCCCTATTCTTTCTAGTCATGGCCCAATCTGTTTCTTTTAAAGAGGCACAACTTAAAAATGTAAGAGTTAAATCTGCTTACCAGGAAAAAGAGAGTGTTGTCAAATCGTATTTCGCAAATAAGAAATTAAACTACTCAGGTTTCCAGCTATTTATTAGAGCTTTCAAGAAAGAGCAAAGCCTCGAAATATGGATCAAAGAAAAAAACGTTGAAGAGTTTGCCTTACTAAGGACATATGCCTTTTGCTCTACCTCAGGAACACTCGGTCCGAAGCGCAAAGAAGGTGACTTACAAATTCCTGAAGGGATCTACTATCTCAACCACTTTAACCCGGTGAGTAATTTTCATTTGTCACTTGGTGTGAACTATCCAAATGCTTCGGATAAAATTCTAAGCGACAAGCAAAACCCTGGTGGGAGTATTTATATACATGGCAACTGTGTTACCATTGGTTGTATTCCCATCACTGACGATAAGATAAAAGAACTTTATTTACTTTCTGTTGAAGCAAAAAATAATGGGCAGGAAAAAATCCCTATTCATATTTTTCCAGATCGGCTGTATTTAGGAACGCCTGAGAAATTAATTCAGGAATATTCAGCAGATGAAAAAGTCGCAAGTTTCTGGAAAAACCTCCAGACTATTTATGTGGATTTCAACGTCACAAAAAAACTAAAGCTAGTTCGCGTTAATGAAAAGGGCGAATATCAGTTAAGATAATACACCATCAGCAAGTGATCATTCTAAAGCTCTCTGTAATCCAAGAAAAGAAAAAAGGGTTGTTAAACCCTCTCTTCTATATTGTTCATTACCTTCTCTTGCACCTGAATAGATTCGTGGTGCACCAGTCTTAGTAAATCTCGTGTGAAGCCCGTATCTAATCCCATTGCTTTACCTAAAGACACGCGGGTTTGCACAATCTCTTCCCAGCGAGTTACCTGTAGGATAGTTACGTTATTCTCCTTTTTATACTGGCCAATCTTTTCCGATATCTTCATACGGGCTGCCATCTTAGACATGATGTCGTCATCCAAGTGGTCAATCTGTTCACGCAAAAGACTCAGGGTATCCTTAAAAGCTTTGTTATCAGTAGACACGGTTCGCGCGACCAATTCACTAATGATTTTCCCAAGAACCAGCGGGGTCACCTGTTGCTTGGCATCACTCCATGCTGCATCTGGGTTGATGTGGCTTTCAATCATCAGACCCGCCATATCGAGATCAAGCGCCTTTTGCGAAACAAAAGATATCAATTCGCGATTTCCGGCAATGTGACTCGGATCGCAAATCATGTCCAACTCAGGAATTCTTGTTTTCAATTCAATTGCTAAATCCCACATTGGTGCATTGCGGAACGGACCTTTCTCAAATGAAGAGAACCCACGATGAATTGCTGCCATCTTAGTTATGCCGGCTTTATTCAAACGCTCAAAAGCCCCAAGCCATAATTCAAGATCTGGATTAATTGGATTTTTAATCATCACAGGAATGTCCACACCTTTTAGAGAATCAGCAACCTCTTGAACAGAGAAAGGATTTACCGTGGTACGTGCGCCTATCCAAAGTATATCCACGCCCGCTTTCAGACAAGCTTCCACATGTGCAGCATTGGCAACTTCCGTTGTCACAGGTAATCCAGTTTCTTTCTTTGCCTGAATTAGCCACTTTAATCCTTCTTCGCCTGCACCTTCATATTGACCCGGCCTTGTGCGAGGCTTCCATATACCGGCACGCAATGCATGCACCTTTCCTGTAGCAGCAATTTGCTTGGCCGTTTCAACCATTTGCTCTTCAGTTTCAGCACTGCATGGTCCACTAATGATGATGGGACGATCCGCCTTTAGCCAGCTGGTTATCGATTCGAGTTGTAATCCTTTCTTGCTCATTTTGAATATGTATTAAATTTTATGTTCTGATTAATTTAGTAGTTTCTCTTTTATATCTAAAGATTTTGCTTGCGGAGGGTTTGATTTGTCCAACACCCTGCGAATTTGATTTGCCTGGGACATTATTCGATGTATTTCCTTTGTATCGTGCTTCATCAAATGATAATGAAATTTTTGAAGGTGCATTATATATTCTAGCAACGCCTGGCTCAAATATTCTGAGTTCTGTTCAAAGATTGGTGCCCACATATCCGGGGAACTTTTCGCAAGTCGCACCGTGGAAGCAAAACCACTTCCCGCTAAATCAAAAATATTTTTTTCATCCTTTTCAATATCCAATACTGTCTGACCCAACAAGAACGAACTTACGTGCGAGAGGTGAGAGACATAGGCAACATGCCGGTCGTGCTCATCGGCATTCATAAAAATTGTGTTCATGCCCAATGTTTCAAAAACTCTTTTTGCAATGGCAAGAGCCTCGTGAGAGGAGCTATCCTGCTCACATATAATATTTGTCTTGCCTTGAAACAACCCGTGGAATGCAGCTGTTGGGCCGGAGTTTTCAGTTCCTGCGATTGGATGGGCGGCTACTAGTTGCTTGCGGTTAAGATGATGAACAACTGATTTACATATTGCCTTTTTAGTTGAACTTGTATCGATGACTACTGCCCCTTTCTTAACTGTATCCAGAATGGAGGAGAGAAAAGCGCTGGCAGCGTTCACCGGAATAGCAAGGATTACAAGGTCAGCCCATGCCAAAGCTTTATCCTCAGTCAACGTTTTATCAACTATGCC
>JAENVX010000116.1 GCA_016650355.1 Bacteroidia bacterium
CATGAGACGGAACGCGGTAGGTCGCTAAAGGCCTTTCTTGTCACCTGTCTTCCAGCAGACAGGTTTGGCTTTCGCTCCTAAATCAGTTAGAAAATCAATACAGCCAACTCTTCGAATATTTAAAATAATCTCCTTCAAATTCCCATCGGATTTGCCATTGCCTCGCACAATCCCATCGGCAATAAACCTACCTGCCGGGGCTATTTTCGTCTTTATGAAATCTTTATATACCAATAACTACATTTGACCAATCAAAAAGTATTAAAAGTTTGAAACTCATATTTGATACAAGATTTTATCCAAAAGCTCGCCAGTATTTTATTAGTGTGGCTCTTGTCTTAGTTGTTTCCATAGCATGCTTTTATACAACATCGTTCATTGGGTATAGAGTAGTTGCATTGATACTTTTGATGACGGTCTCGTTTATTGCAATGCTTTTTGAAATCGTTCCGGTGCTAACTGCGGCAATACTAAGTGCAATCATTTGGAACTTCTTCTTTATACCACCCATCTACACTTTTCATATTGATAATGCAGAAGATCTTTTAATGTTTTTACACTACTTTGTTGTCGCTCTGGTTAATGCTGTATTGACATTCAAAATAAAGGAAGCTGAATCGAAAGTGCGCGATAGAGAAGAAAAAGTGAATACCATTAAGCTATACAATACATTGCTGAATTCACTTTCCCATGAATTACGAACTCCCATTTCAACCATCCTTGGAGCGGTTGACACGCTAAAGGAAAACAAGGCAAGGCTAACTTCTGAGAATCAAATCGAATTGCTTTCCGAAATTGATACTGCTAGCCTTAGGCTTAATGAGCAGGTCGAAAATCTATTAAACATGAGTCGGCTGGAAAGCGGAACCTTAAAACCCAGAATGGACTGGTGTGATCTAAACGAACTCGTTCATCATGTTGCGAACAAGTTTTCCTTAACCGATGGCCATCATATTAAAGTTAAGGTTGCTGAAAGTCTGCCCTTATTGAGACTTGACGGAGGCCTTACAGAGCAGATTCTTTATAATCTTATCCTGAATGCGTTGCAACATACGCCAAAGAATACCGCTATTGAAATTGAGATAAGTCATTCCCTCAATAGCTGTAAAATTGAAATCTCCGATAATGGTCAAGGCTTCACCGAGGATGATGCCTTAAAAGCATTTGATAAATTTTATCGCTCCCCAAAAGCAAGAACAGGCGGGAGTGGATTAGGTCTGTCCATAGTAAAAGGTTTTGTTGAAGCTCTTAACGGAACTATCAAGTTGGAAAGCAAATCTGGAAGCGGCACTAAATTTACAATTGAAATTCCAGCAGAAACCACGTACATCAATAAATTAATAAATGAGTAACGCTAGTATTCTTATTATTGATGATGAACCACAAATTCGGAAGCTGCTGGAAATTATCTTGCAAAGTAATGATTACCGGGTGATGCAAGCTCAAACCGGAAAGGAAGGTATTCATTTGGCAGCTAGCCATCAACCGGATTTAATATTGCTTGACATAGGGTTGTCTGACAAAAGTGGTCAGGAAATATTAAAAGAGCTCCGAACCTGGTATAACCACGCAATCATTATGCTATCCGTTCAGAACAGTGAAGCCGACATTGTGTTAGCGCTGGATAATGGAGCAACAGATTACCTCACCAAACCCTTTCGCTCGGCAGAATTGTTAGCCCGCATTCGTTCCGCAATCCGGAGAAATCAACCTTCTAGCCACGATACAATCGTAGCGTGTGGCGACCTTGAGATTGATTTTGTTTCGCGATCAGTAAAGAAGAAGGATGAATTGCTGAAGTTAACTGCAACAGAATTCAATCTCCTTTCACTATTTGCAAAACACGAAGGCAGAGTGTTAACACATCAATTTATTTTGAAGGAAATTTGGGGAGTAGGTCATCAAACCGAGTCGCAATATTTAAGAGTGTTTGTTGGAACGCTGCGGAAAAAAATTGAAGATAATCCTAATCAACCCATACACATCACTACCGAAAGTGGTGTAGGCTATCGCTTTTCATAACCTTACTCTTTATAATTTCTTTACTCAATCGAGGTTCGATTTTATAATTGGCATATACCTTTCAAGCCACCTTTGTCTATCAAACGGAACGAAGGATGGAAAAGGAAAGAAATGGAGTTAACGGAAAAGTAAGCGCGGCTACACTTTTAGTAGCACTAGGAATAATTTATGGTGACATTGGCACCAGCCCGCTCTATGTTCTCAAAGCAATAGTGGGCGACCGACCCATAACTCAGGTGCTGGTATATGGGGGTATCTCTTGTGTGTTTTGGACCATTTCATTTCTGACAACCTTTAAATATATCTACCTTACATTAAAGGCGGATAATCATGGAGAAGGCGGAATTTTTTCCTTGTACGCCTTGGTACGCAGATATGGAAAATATCTGGTAGTACCCACCATATTAGGAGCAACAACACTTTTGGCAGATGGTATAATCACCCCACCTATTTCGGTTGCTTCGGCTGTAGAGGGTCTTACAATTATTAATGGGTTAGAAAAATTACCCACTGTACCTATTGTAATCGTTATTCTATCCTTGTTATTTTTCTTTCAAAGATTTGGTACTTACAAAGTAGGCTCCACCTTTGGCCCTGCCATGTTAGTTTGGTTTACCATGCTTTCTACATTGGGCATCATTCAGATTGCACAACATCCGGATATAATAAAAGCACTCAATCCTATATATGCTTTTCGATTTCTAACAGAATACCCGCAAGGATTTTGGTTGCTCGGTGCAGTTTTTCTAGCGACTACCGGGGCCGAAGCATTGTATTCGGACTTAGGTCATTGTGGTCGTAAAAATATTAGGATTCATGGGCTGCTGTTAAAACTTGTTTAATGATTAACTACATGGGGCAAGCAGCCTGGATCATGAACATAGGTGACCAGGCCTTATTAAATGGACGTAATCCTTTTTTTGAAATTATGCCTTCTTGGTTTTTATTACCCGGAATAATCATTGCCACCTGTGCTGCCATCATTGCATCACAAGCTATGATAAGCGGAAGTTATACACTCATCAATGAGGCTATGAATTTGAATTTTTGGCCCAGGATTGCAGTGCGGCAACCTACTGAATTGAAAGGTCAAATATATATACCTAGTGTAAATTATATTTTGTGGATAGGCTGCATTCTTATGATTGTATACTTCAAATCTTCCACGCACATGGAGGCAGCTTATGGATTTTCTATCACCATAACGATGTTGATGACAACCTTTCTCTTAAGTCATTATTTGCTTTATTACCTAAAGTGGAATAAACTTCTTGTATTCACACTATTGTTTTTGTTTCTAATCGTTGAGACATCTTTTTTCGTTGCCAACGTTGCTAAAATTAGGGAACGGTGGATGTTCTTGTTTTTTGAGTTATTCATTTTTATGACCATGTACACCTGGTATTACGCTCGGAAAATAAATAATCGATTTATCAAATTTGTCGACCTCGGTCAGCATGTAGCAGATATAAAAGAGTTAAGTCAGGATGATAGCATAACCAAGTTCTCCACACATTTGATCTATTTATCAAAAGCAAATAACCGCCATGAAATTGAAGAACGGATTATCAAATCAATCTTTGCTAAGAAACCAAAGCGAGCGGATGTCTACTGGTTTGTGCATATACAACGTACGGAAGAACCGTATACACTAACATATGACGTGTCGGAATTGGTGGATGATAAAGTGATCAAAGTAAATATCAATGTTGGTTTTCGAATTCAACCCAGAACCGAGTTATATTTTAAAAAAATTGTTCAAAAATTGGTGGCCAACAAGGAATTGAATCTGCATGTACGTCCTGATGGTTCAACGAAATACAACAGCGAGCCTGATTTCAA
>JAENVX010000117.1 GCA_016650355.1 Bacteroidia bacterium
AAAATTCAAAATTTAAAAATTAGAGATAATATAGACATTGATTTAATCTTGGACGACTTAAATTTTATTACATCTGAGAAGGATTTTGCTTGAGAAAATCGAAAAATATTTTGAATTTCCAGAAGTCATCATCGAAAACTTTAATTTGATGCATTCTACCTCTGCTAAATTCTGGGAAATTCATAAGGACATGAAGCTTATTTCACTTGAACAGCAGCGATTCATTTTACAAAATGCAATTGAGCAAATTTTAAAGAGCGAAAAATCAAATAAGAATTTGCAAGGTTCGGGTAGAGCGGCAGTAGTGGCACCCTTATGTCAAGCCCAATATAACTCGGATTTACAAACCTGTGCAGAGGGGTCATATGTTGCAGCAGCGTGGTGTGGAATTCTATCTCCAACTTTACTTGCTGCGTTAGTGTGCTATGGGGGTGTGATGGCTGCTGATATTGTGTGTCATCGTGCTGCGGATAGAGATCTTGAGCTTTGCGAAGGAACCCAATCTTAAACTTTTTGAATATGATTTCTTTAACAATTGAACGGAAAATTAAAATACTCGAAACTATAAGTTATATGTGTGCCGTATTTCCAGTATTTACACTGAAATTGCAAATAATTCTCATCTTCGGTTTTATAGGATTTACACTACAACTCCCCATTTACCTTTTATATAGTTCTATCAATCGTCAAAAGGAATATTTAAAGAATAAGGGATTCGTGTTGATAAGCGGATGTTTTTTTATCCTATTTCTAGTTATAAAATATCGGCTGTTTGATTAAGTTCTAGATCAAGAAAACTAACTTTGTTAGTGACTAGTTCGAAAAAAATATTTTTAGCCTTTGCCGGAGCCTTTTTTATAATGTTAGTTTACCTCAGTTACGATATTAGTAGACGCACAACTTCACCTGGTTCAAAGTCCCAGCTTAAAGAACGCCTCAAAAAGCAGTATTTAAAGAATCCTGCGAACCTTGTCGGTGTGGACACTACACTAAACGATAGTTCAAATTCAATTCATCGGTGAAATAAGCAATTTATCAGATTTTTGATCAGATCATCGGATATGAATTTGCCATGATGCATGTGCACTATACTTTAGTATCAGATTAAAGCCAACTATAGACAAGATTATCCCCTGAGGTCAAGGACTTTGGGGGATTTTCTCATTTAAGGCCACCCATTTTTGGGGATAATATCAAAATAGATAGCTCCATTCTTTCTTATCTTAAAATAGCGATGGCCATGCTTGATTCAATCGCTAATTATAGCAATCTTGTAGCAAGATTTCCAAGCTATGAAAAGCATACATCGTTCCTTTATTGCCAAATGCTTTTTTGTTACCACGGCATTTTTTTCTTCCTGTTCTTATAATGACTTTCCTGTACCTATTGATTGTGATACGTCAGACCTCACTATCAAAATAGACTCAAAGAAAGATGTGACAGGTTGTAATTCAATTGATGGAAGTATCAGCGTATCGGCTATCGGAGGACAGGGGCCTTACGATTTTAGTTTGAATACTGGTGTGTATCAGACGTCCGGAGTTTTTCCAAATCTGGGTCCAGGATCGTATACAATGACGGCTAAGGATGTTTATGGTTGCACGAGTATCAAGCAAGTTGATATAGTATCTACTAGCTCAAATCTTAATGCGGTAGCAACGACAATTCCAGGTACCGATTGCTTTTCTGATAACGGATCAATTACGGTCACAGCATCTCAGGGAAAGCCTCCCTATAAATTCCAATTTGGATCGGGGAGTTTTGGCGATATAAGTACGTTTAACAATTTAAAGTCTGGAAACTATACTGTAACGATTAAAGACGCAGAGAATTGTCCACTTCTTCTTAACATTAATGTTGCGCAAGGCAGCACTTCCATTAGTTATACAAATGACATTAAAACTATTCTGGATACGAGTTGCAATACTTCAGGCTGTCATAATGGTTCGCTTGGCGCCTCACGAGATTGGCGGACGTATGCTACGAGTAAAGCAAATGCTGGAATTATTAAATCGCGAACAGTAAATAAAACCATGCCGCCAGGAACACCCTTGACCCAAAAACAGATTGACGAGATTTCATGTTGGGTTGATGACGGTGCTCCTAATAATTAATTTTTCACTTAATTTATTAATATGAAGAACATCGGATTTATTTTATTGCTGATTGGACAAAGTTTGTTCTCATATGCTCAAAAATTTGTAACAGAGAGCAGTTCAGTAAGTTTTTTTTCTGACGGTGCCATTGAGGATATATCAGCACAAAATTCGAAAGCTGTAAGTATTTTTAATTCAACAACAGGAGACATTGTCTATTCAATTCCTATTAAAGATTTTGAATTTGAAAAGTCTCTTATGAAGGAACACTTCAATGAGAAGTATTTGGAGACAGAGAAATTTCCCAAGGCAACTTTTCAGGGTAAGATTTCTGGATTCACAATTGCCTCAGCAGGAGAACAAATTGCAAAGGCTGCTGGAAAACTTACGATTCATGGTGTGACTAAAGAAATTGAGGTGCCAGGTACGGTTGAGATAGCGAAAGGAAAGTTGGTAATGAAATCCAAATTTATGGTGAAGCTGGAGGATTACAGTATTGCAATTCCGCAACTCTTATGGCAGAATTTGGCTGAAGAGGTTGAGGTCAAAATTGAATTTACGTACAAAGCTCAATGATTTCTATGAAGAAGATTATTACACTATCCTTAATGATGCTTTCATCTATTTGTGTTTCAGCGCAGGATGATCTAATGAAAGAGTTGGAGAACAGTCAAAAACCAGAGATAACCTACATAGGTCAAACCTTTAAAGGAACAAGAATTATCAATGGACAATCTGTTGAAACAAAACCAAAGGGCGCTCTTGAATTTCTTTTTTCCCATCGGTTTGGCAGAATTAATTCTGGGGCATATACCCTTTGGGGATTAGACGATGCTTTCGTGCGACTTGGTTTTGAGTATGGATTAACAGATCGATTAGGTATTGGCATCGGCCGCAGTTCTACAGATAAAACCTATGACAGTTATGTTCGATATAAAGTGGCTAGACAGAGTA
This sequence comes from Bacteroidia bacterium, assembly GCA_016650355.1. Lineage (GTDB taxonomy): Bacteria > Bacteroidota > Bacteroidia > Cytophagales > Cyclobacteriaceae > ELB16-189. The sequence goes on from JAENVX010000117.1 coordinate 3,051, forward strand.
CTGGCGCACGTAATTTTCCTTTAACAATTACCGCTGTGGGAACTACCAATGTTAAGACATCACCGAACGACAACCCCTTATTAGTATTTGAGGATCGTTTGTCATATGTCGCTCAGGTTATGTTTGCGCGCAAATTTTCCAGTAATTTCTCAGCACAATTGACACCAATTTTTGTGCACCGCAACACGGTTAATCAGAGCATCGAAAACAATGATGATATAGCCATTGGAATTGGTGGGAGGTATAAGATTACTCGCAGCCTTGCTTTGAGTGGGGAATATTATTATCGATTGAACCCACATGAGAACACCCCATATTATAATTCGATTGGTTTTGGCCTTGATATTGAAACCGGGGGCCACGTTTTCCAACTATTATTCACCAATAGCCTTAGTATGATTGAACGGTCCGTAGTGGCTGAAACAGACGGTGATTTTGGTGCTGGTGATATTCATTTCGGCTTTAACATAAGCCGCACGTTTCAGATTGTTAAGCCCAAATAGAAAATAAGGATCTATTGATTGCTCTTTCAGATTGAAATGAGGCATAGGTTTTTTACTTTTAAACCTGATCCAGAAAAAAACCAGCCTTGTTACTTTTCTCCATCGTAATCTACCTAACCATAACTGTATTCATTGGTTATTGGGCCTCAAGCAAAGTAAAAACCTCAGGAGACTTCATGTTAGCGGGTCGTAGTTTGCCGTTAATTCTCAGTTCCTCGGCATTGTTTGCAACTTGGTTTGGATCAGAAACTGTCTTTGGAGCTTCATCAGAGTTTTTGAAGGGTGGACTTTATTCAGTCATAGAAGATCCTTTTGGCGCAGCCTTATGTTTACTGTTGTTCGGGTTATTCTTTGCCCGAAAGTTGTACAACATGAATCTGCTCACGTTGGGTGATTTTTTTAAAGTACGATTTGGAAAAAGAACGGAGCTTGTCGCCAGTGTTTTCCTGGCGCCACCCTATGTTGGTTACATTGCTGCACAGCTTGTGGCAATGGGATTGATACTCAACGTAGTCACTGGAATGGAGACCTGGCATGGAGTTGTCCTGAGTGCTTTGGTCGTTACTTTTTATACGTATATCGGAGGTATGTGGGCAATATCAATTACCGATTTTATTCAAAGCATCATCATAATTATTGGACTAGCTGTGTTGGCTATAATACTTGCAGATAAAGCAGGCGGTTTTATGAATGTTCTACAAAGTGTTCCAAAAGAGAATTTGCAATTTTTCCCAAAACCGGAATGGGAGGAAGTAACCACTTATTTAGCTGCGTGGTCTGTTCTGGGATTGGGGTCAATACCATCTCAGGATGTTTTTCAAAGAACTATGTCATCAAATTCTGCATCCACTGCGGTGCGATCTTGTTACATAGCCGCATTGCTTTACCTTACCGTGGCTATGCTGCCACTCTTCATTAGCTTATGCACTAAGCATTTATACCCTGATCAAATATTAGGAGATCATCAATTGGCATTACCCAACATGGTATTGGCCCACACCACGTTGCCAATACAAGTTCTTTTTTTTGGTTCTCTTCTTTCTGCCATCATGAGCACGACTAGTTCAGCTATACTTGCACCAGCGGCAATTTTTTCTGAAAATTTATTGAAGCCGCTATCAGGCGGAAAACTAACGGATAAACAATTACTATTGTCTACGCGAGTTTCTATTTTAGTTTTCGCAACAATCGCAACGATCATGGCCTGCGTGCGATCCAATATTTATGAGCTGGTAGGTGAGTCTTCCATTCTAAGTTTGGTATCTTTGTTTGCTCCATTGGTGTTTGGGTTATATTGGAAAAAATCCAGCAGTTACGGTGCAATGTCCGCTATGGTTGCAGGACTATCTAGTTGGATTTTTTTTCGTGTTTTCGAAATCTCTATTCCATCACTTGTGCCCGCCACACTTATTAGTTTAAGTACCTTAGTAATAGTAAGTTTAGTTTATCCAGATACAAAAGAAAACCATGGTTAAGATAGAGCTCCATCGCGTTAGTGGTGATTTTCATTTAGAAGCCGTAAATGAAAATGGTAACGCACTTCAAATGGATGCATCTCCCAAAATTGGAGGAACGGATAAAGGGTTACGGCCTATGCAATTATTGCTCGCAGCCTTGGGCGGCTGCAGTACAATGGACGTTGTCAGTATTTTGAAAAAGCAACGACAAGAGCTGAAGGATATTAAAATTACTATAACCGGAGAACGTGAGCAGGATGAGGTGCCGGCATTGTATACGGAAGTGCACGTTCACTTTAAACTTTACGGCCAGCTGGACAAGGATAAAGTAGAGAAAGCAGTAAGTTTGTCGGTTGAAAAATATTGTTCGGTGGCAAAAACCCTGGAAGCAACTGCGGAAGTGACTTATAGTTTTGAAATTATTGATGCATGAGTGAAGAGAAAACGAATCACAAAGGCGGTTATTCTGAAACTGCCGCGATCAGGACGCAACATGAGCGTACAGATTTTCGTGAGCATTCAGTTCCGTTATATTTGACATCCAGTTTTGTATTTGATGATGCAGAACAGGCAAGGGCTTTATTTGCTGATGAAGTCCCGGGAAATATCTATACCAGATTTTCCAATCCAAATAACACTGAGTTTATAGAAAAGCTTTGCCTTTTAGAAGGGACGGAAGATGGAATTGCTACTGCTTCAGGTATGGCGGCAATGTATATCAGTATGGCTTCGCTTTTAAAGTCTGGCGATCACATTCTTGCTTCACGTTCAGTGTTTGGGTCAACACATCAAATATTAAATATCATCTTTCCCAAGGTAAACATAAGCTATACTTATGCCGATATAACGGATCCTAAATCGTGGGAGAGTAAGATTCAGTCGAACACCAAAATGATTTTCGTGGAGACGCCATCCAATCCAGCTCTTGACATAATTGATTTAGAATGGCTGGGGAAGTTAGCGACAAAGCACAAATTGATTTTGAATGTGGATAACTGTTTTGCTACTCCGTATTTGCAAAACCCTGCCAAATGGGGTGCACATTTAGTAACACACTCGGCTACTAAATTTATTGATGGCCAGGGTCGCGTTATTGGTGGAGCAGTTCTGGGAACGAAAGAATTAATAAAAGAGGTTAGATTTTTTGCTCGACATACAGGACCCGCTATGTCTCCATTCAATGCATGGGTGCTTTCAAAAAGCCTTGAAACGCTTGCAGTTCGTATGGAACGCCATTGCCAGAATGCGCTGCACCTTGCTAGTTATTTAGAAAATCATGCTGAGGTACTGAAGGTTAAGTACCCGTTCCTGAATTCACATCCTCAACACGAATTAGCAAAAAAACAAATGCGGCATGGGGGAGGGGTAGTGACATTTGAAATTAAGGGAGGAATAGACCGTGGCCGTAAATTCCTGAATAGCCTTAAGATGATTTCTCATTCTGCGAACCTAGGTGATACACGCACCATTGCAACGCATCCGGCTTCCACCACTCATTCTAAATTAACAAATGATGAGCGAGAGGCTGTGGGAATTTTACCCGGTTTGATCAGGATTTCTGTTGGCCTCGAAGACTTAAAGGACGTGATTGTTGATCTTGATCAGGCGATAAAAAATAGTCAATAAGCATTGATAATAGCTTCTGAGCGAAAGGTCACCGACTCAAAAAAAAAGCCGCCCTTAGGCAGCTCCTTTTTTGAATGTAAAAAAAATTTATTGTATCGTTAATTGACCCCTAATCTCCCCACCAGTGAAAGTAGAAGAATGTACGTTTACATAATAAAGGCCGGCACGCAGATCCGCCTCCTGAGCCTCAGTTAGGGCTACAGATGTATAGTTAATTGGACTTGTTACCGGAGAAAATGGGAAAACTACACCTCCAGCAACTGAAGGTTCTCCTTTATGAATATGAGAAGCAGTAGCGGTCATCCCTGAATAGGTTATCACAATGGTGAAGATATTGCTTTCATCGTTATAAGTAAGAGTAGCTGAACCTGTAGCAGTAGATGTGTTTGGATTGGGCCTCTCGTTTGCGCCACTAAGGGTAGCCTTAAATAATACATCAATTCTAAAGGTTGCAGTACTTGTGACGGTTTGATCCCCCACAGTAACGGAAATTGTTCCTGATGTTGCACCTGCTGGAACAGAGGTAGTGATACTTGTTTCAGTGCTGGCGGTTACAACAGCTTCGATTCCATTAAATTTTACAATGTTATTTGCCGGTGTAATACTAAAGTTCGTTCCGGTAATCGTAACGGTACCTGCAACTACCCCATCTGTTGGTGTGAAGCTGGTGATCGTTGGTGGAGGTGTAACAGAATCTTCTTTACAGCTTATGAGGACTGAGGCGATTACTGTTGAAAAAAAAACGAGGAATAAGACTTTTTTCATAATGGTTTATTTTGGTTAATGAATGACATTTGAAACTATCTATTCTTTAGCTATCCAAAATATCCTTTTTTAGAAATTAGGTCGAAGGGAATATAAATCACACATCTAACGGTAGTATCGCCTATTAACTAAGCCAAATCAAGCTTTTCTAAGTCTGGCATTTTTTAAAAAATACCCCAACTTGGTCTTCTCCTGCATGAATCAATTTATTTCACAGTTGTGTTACTTTCCAGAGCTTAGAATTGATTGGCGTTTGCTTTATCAGGTAAATGCGTTGGATCACTAAAAGCAAATGGGGTGTGCCTATTTCTGCATGTGATCGTTATTGTACCAAACCCTGAAGAATAGAGGATTTAGGCCGAGTGATGGTAAGAAAATGTATAATATAGCACCAAGGCCAGGCCCATATTCCTCGCCAAAGTTTGGGATAGATGGGTAAGCCTAATAAATCGGCATCGAAGGGTCAATCTCTTTCGCCCAGGCAATTACACCACCTTTCAAGTTGAATAGGTTTTGATAACCTTCGTTTTTCTCCAACCAAAGTACCATTTCTCCGCTGCGTTTGCCGCTGCGGCAGTGGATGATGACCTGCTTTTCACGTGAGATTCTATCTGTGCTGTTGGGTATCTGCGCCATAGGAATCAATTCACCATCAAGATTGCAAATATCGTACTCATGAGGTTCACGTACATCGATCAATTGAAAGTCGGCACTAGCATCTTTTAACTCTTTTAACTCCTGAACAGTAATTTCTCTCATGGTTGTTTTATTGGTTGCCCAAATATTTATTATTCTTTTGACTAATACCACAAAAATCTCCTTTAATCGATCAACACTTCAATGAAACCGATTGCATTTTCAGGTTATATATTGTTTTAAATTGAATTTTTGCTTCGCAAAAGCCATCGTACAAAGTATCAATCTCCATTTTGTACGAGTTTCTTTATTGTACTTCCATAGAATCGCAATAGCTAATTAATTATCGTTGTCTTAAATTGTCCATATATAAACCAAATATTAAGAGTATGTCAGAAAGAAAAAACTTTTCCTCGGGAGCAAAATGGGAAGATATCGTTGGATATTCGCGAGCCGTACAAATAGGAAATCAACTTGAAGTCTCGGGTACCGTTGCCGTTGATGAGAAGGGGGTGGTTGGTAAAGACGATTTTTATGTCCAAACAAGATTCATCATTGAAAAAATTAAAAAGGTTCTTGATCAGGCAGGATATAAACTAGAGCATGTTATCCGCACACGAATATTTGTTACCGATATTAGCCAATGGGAAGAAGTTGGAAAAGCCCACGGGGAATTTTTTAAAAATATAAAGCCGTCAACATCTATGATAGAGATAAGCGCATTGATTGACCCAGATTACCTGGTAGAGATAGAAGTTACCGCAATAAAATAGTTACTAGCCTTAAGTAATTTGTTTTATGTACGTGGGGAAACAGAAAACGTAAGACTCGGTACCAATAACTAAAATCTCTTCAATGCTAACTTGGCGACCGTCTCACCAATCGATAATGAAGATGTAGCTGCTGGAGAAGGAGCATTGCATACATTAATCACATGCTTTTCTTCACGAATCATAAAATCATCAAGCAAACCGCCATCGCGGTCACAAGCTTGGGCCCGGACACCGGAACCACCCTCCACAAGATCAGCCGCTTGAATTTCAGGAATTAGTTTCTGCAACGCTTTTGTAAAAGCTGCTTTTGAAAATGAACGATACATTTCTCCAACCCCAGAACGCCAATACTTTGAAACTACTTTTCGAAAGCCCGGCCAAGCCAGCGTTTCGGCCAACTCAGAAAAGTTAATATCTGATTTTTTATAACCTTCACGTTGGAACGCAAGTACTGCATTGGGACCCGCCTCAACTCCTCCTTTGGCCATTCGAGTGAAGTGCACCCCAAGGAACGGGAAATTTGGATCAGGCACTGGATAAATCAAATTCTTTACCAGATACTCTTTTTCTTTTCTTAATTTATAATACTCCCCCCTAAAGGGAATGATCTTTATATTCAAATCAGGCACAGTCATTCGAGCGACCTTGTCAGAATACAAACCTGCACAATTGATCACGAGCTTAGTTGAATAACTTGCTTTTTGCGTGATTACAACACTGTTGCTACTGGAAACTTGAATATCAATGACCCTCTCGCCAAATTGAATCTGACCATCCATTTTTCGGATTAACTCCCCGTATTTTATCGCAACCTTTTTATAATCAACAATACCAGTTTGTGGCACAAAAATCCCGGCAAGGCCAGTAACATATGGTTCGTATTCTGTAAGCTCTTCTTTTCTTAATTTTTTTAAATTCTGTAGACCATTTTGTCCTCCGCGAATGAAAAGATTTTCCAGTTGGGACAGTTCATTTTCCTCAGAGGCCACAACAATTTTTCCGCACAGATCAAAGTGGATTTCATACTGCCTACAAAAATCGACCAGCAGGTTATATCCATGTATGCAATTGATTGCCTTAAGACTTCCGGGCTTGTAATATAAACCTGAGTGGATGACACCGCTGTTATTACCCGTTTGGTGTTTCGCCACCTCGTCCTCTTTTTCAATTAAAACGAGTTTGAGGTCGGGATTTGAATTTTTTAATTGAAGGGCAGTGGCAAGACCTACTATGCCGCCACCTACTACTACTACATCGTATTGCACGTTATTGCACGTTTTAATTTTTGGAAAAATAAAACTAATTGATGGGATGTGCTAATATTCAATAATTATCATCATGATTGATTTTAGAAGCTTGTTTGGTCAGTACAATCGATTGATTTTCTAAAATTTGGATACTCTATGATCTCTCTCCAAAATGGGTTATTATTAGGAGAAAAGTAACTAGAAAATGTCTATAAAGGTTGCAATAAGGCATCAAACCACATACGAGTATGATCGGCCGGTAAATTTGTCACCGCACACATTTCGCCTGAGGCCAGCGGCACATTGCCGAACACCAATTTTGGCTTACTCTTTAAAAATAAAACCTGAGGAGAAATTTCTCAACTGGCAACAAGACCCATTCGGAAACTTTTTGGCTCGGGTTGTCTTTCCTGAGAAGACCACAATGCTTCATTTTGAAGTTGAAGTAATTACTGAGATCATTGTTATCAATCCCTTCGATTTCTTTATTGAAAGCTATGCCGAGGCGTTTCCGTTTAATTATACAACTCAGATCAAAAAGGAATTGCTTCCCTATTTTGAAGTAACGGAAAGTGGACCAACGCTTCTATCGTGGGTTAGTAGGATAGACAAGACAAAGAAGGTTCGGATGATCGACTTTTTAGTTTACCTTAATCAAGAAGTTCAGAAAAGTGTAGACTATACTATTCGAATGGAGGAGGGTGTCCAGACCTGCGAACAAACCCTGGATATTCATCGTGGCTCTTGTCGCGATTCAGCCTGGCTGCTTGTTCAGATCTTTCGCCACTTAGGGTTAGCAGCACGATTTGTTTCAGGTTACCTTATTCAACTTAAGGCTGACCAGCAAGCACTGGACGGGCCTTCAGGTACCGTTGTTGATTTTACGGATCTGCATGCGTGGACGGAGGTATATATTCCAGGAGCTGGATGGATCGGATTAGATCCTACTTCCGGATTGTTTGCCGGTGAAGGTCACATCCCCTTGTGCTGTACACCCGATCCTGTAAGTGCAGCACCGGTTACTGGTATGACTGATGTATGTGAAGCCAAGTTTAGCTTCAAGAATGAAGTATTTAGGATTCATGAAGATCCGCGCGTAACAAAACCATATAGTGAAGAGCAATGGGCGACCATTATTGGCCTTGGAAATAAAGTCGATGAAGATTTGTTGGCAGGGGATGTCCGGATGACGATGGGTGGTGAACCTACGTTTGTCTCAGTCGATGATATGGAGGGGAAAGAATGGAACACTACTGCTGATGGTCCACACAAGAGAATTTTAGGAAATCAACTGATCAGTAAGCTGAGGAATTCATTTGGCGCAGGCGGACTGATTCATAAAGGTCAGGGAAAATGGTATCCTGGTGAGCCGCTTCCGAGGTGGCAATACTCCGCTATTTGGCGCAACGATGGAAATCCAGTTTGGAAGAATGATGCGCTGTTGGATTTAACTGAAGATAATTCCAGCAATTCGATTGATGATGTGCTTAAGTTAGCTCGAGAGTTGACGAAGTTTCTGAATATTCCACCAGAACATGTTCACCCTGCACTAGAAGATGCTTTCTTTTTCCTGTGGGAAGAAGGCAAAGTGCCCGCTAATCTTGATCCATATAAATCGAACCTTAGTGATTCACTTGAGCGAAAAAAGCTTTCTGAGTTATTGATAAGTGGATTAGGCAAGCCAGTCGGGTACGTCATTCCGCTGGAATGGAATTACTGGAATGACCGATGGATTTCTTGCAAATGGGAATTCAGACACGATCGTCTTATTTTAATTCCAGGCGATTCAGCAATAGGAATGAGGCTTCCTTTGAAATCATTGCCGCATATCGATAAAGCAAAAATTCAGAAACCAGTTGAGCGAAGCACTTTCGAAGAGCTTCCTGATTTAAAGAATTTTCATTTTGACGTTGCCAAGCGCTACAACGCACCAACATCATCTGAATTACCAAGAGAATTTTTACAAGTAGCATATAAAATAGAAGAGGAAGAAGAGGGCAAAGAAGCAAGTAAAAATCTTAAGAAGAAGGCAGAAGAGGAGCATCCTTCAACCGAAGAAGTATTCACGATCAAAACTGCATTGTGTATCGAATTACGCAATGGCAAGATATATTTCTTCATGCCACCACTTCAGTATGTCGAGCATTATTTCGATTTGCTCGGATGTATTGAAGCCGCTGCGCAAAACGTGAATTTGAAAGTTGTAATAGAAGGGTATGAGCCGCCACGTGATAACCGGGTTACTAAACTTTCGCTTTCGCCAGATCCTGGTGTTTTGGAAGTTAATATTCATCCTGCCAAAACCTGGAAAGAATTGGTGAGCAACTACGATATCCTTTTCGAACAGGCAAGATTGAGCAGATTAGGTACAGAAAAATTTAATCTGGATGGAAAACATACTGGAACAGGTGGTGGAAATCATATCACTATCGGAGGCGTAACTCCATCAGATAGTCCTTTGCTTAGGAAGCCAGATTTACTAAGGAGCCTGATTACCTATTGGC
>JAENVX010000118.1 GCA_016650355.1 Bacteroidia bacterium
GAATAGTTCCACCTTCAACGACTTCGCCTTTAAGAATCTCTTCGGCAACAGGGTCTTCCAGGTATTTTTGAATGGCCCTGTTCAATGGCCTTGCTCCAAACTGGTGATCATATCCCTTCTCGGCAAGGAAATCTTTTGCCTTCTCAGAAAGTTCAACAGTATAACCAAGAGCAGTAATCCGCTTGAATAGTTTGCCGAGTGTGATATCAATGATCTTGTGGATATGCTCACGTTGCAAGGAGTTGAAGATGATCACGTCATCGAGGCGGTTAAGAAATTCTGGTGAGAACACCCGCTTCAACGCATTTTGAATGGTGCTTTTCATCTGCTCTTCTTCGTTGGCCTGTTTGGCTTTAGAAGCGAAACCGATTCCAGATCCAAAATCTTTAAGGTCACGTACTCCTATGTTGGAAGTCATGATAATAATTGTATTCCGGAAATCCACTCTTCGGCCCAACCCATCAGTCAGAATGCCATCATCTAATACCTGCAACAGGATATTGAACACATCCGGATGCGCTTTTTCAATTTCGTCAAGCAGCACAACACTGTAGGGTTTGCGTCTTACTTTCTCTGTAAGCTGCCCACCTTCTTCGTAACCAACATATCCTGGAGGTGCTCCAACAAGACGCGATACAGAAAACTTCTCCATGTACTCGCTCATGTCTATTCTCACCAAAGAATCATCCTTGTCGAAGAGATACGTAGCCAGGATTTTGGCTAATTCTGTTTTCCCAACTCCTGTTGGGCCAAGGAAAATAAATGATCCAATTGGCTTCTTGGGATCTTTTAACCCAACACGTGTTCGCTGTATTGCACGGGTTAATTTTTTAATAGCCTCCGCTTGGCCAATCACTTTTCCACTAAGCTCTTCAGACATACCCAATAATTTATTGCTCTCTTTTTGAGCAATTCTCTTCATCGGAATGCCCGTCATCATAGCAACAACATCAGCAACATTGTCTTCCGTCACGGTGTATTTCTCGGTCCGGGTTTTTTCTTCCCACTTCGCTTTGGCTATATCAAGCTGTTCAATCAATTTCTTTTCTTTATCACGAAGTTGCGCTGCCTCTTCATATTTTTGGCTTTTCACCACGCGGTTCTTTTCTTTCTTTACATCCTCAATTGCCTCTTCATATTTCATTATGTCTTCCGGCACATGAATATTATTGATGTGAACACGAGCACCGGCTTCGTCTAAAACGTCAATTGCTTTGTCAGGCAAAAAGCGATCGCTGATATAACGATCAGAAAGCTTTACACAAGCATCAATAGCTTCTTTTGTATAATTTACGTGATGGTGATCTTCGTATTTTTCCTTGATATTATCCAGGATTTGAATGGTTTCTTCAACGGTAGTTGAATCAACCATTACCACTTGAAACCTACGCGCCAAAGCTCCGTCTTTTTCAATGTACTGACGATATTCGTCCAGCGTAGTAGCACCGATACATTGAATTTCTCCCCGAGCCAGTGCGGGCTTAAACATGTTTGAAGCATCTAATGAGCCAGAGGCACCACCGGCACCAACAATAGTATGAAGTTCATCGATGAAGAGGATGACATCCGGAGACTTCTCCAATTCATTCATCACAGCTTTCATGCGTTCTTCGAATTGTCCACGGTACTTCGTTCCGGCAACCAAGGATGCCAAATCCAACGTCACAACTCGCTTCCCGAATAATACTCGAGAAACTTTTTTCTGTATAATGCGCAAAGCCAACCCCTCAGCAATCGCTGTTTTACCTACACCCGGTTCGCCAATTAATATTGGATTATTCTTTTTTCTGCGACTCAGAATTTGAGCCACCCGTTCAATTTCTTTTTCACGACCAACGATAGGATCCAGCTTGTTATCTTCGGCCATCTTGGTTAAGTCACGTCCGAAATTATCAAGCACAGGAGTACGTGATTTTTCAACGCCCTTCTTTTCTTTTCCCTGTCCAGCCTGTCCGGGAGCTGAGCCAAACATTTTAGAGGAATCGTCATCGGGATCATCCGTATCAGATGATGCCGTGGGTTGGTCATGCTGGTATTCCAACATTTCCTTTACAACATCGTAAGCCACGTCAAATTTGTTTAAGATTTGGGTTGCAAGATTATCAGGATCGCGTAAGATGGAAAGCAACAGGTGCTCTGTGCCAATCAGTTGAGCTTTAAAAATTTTAGCCTCCAGGTATGTTATTTTCAACACTTTCTCAGAAGCGCGTGTGAGTGGAATATTTGCAAGATTTTTTATTTCGTGCGTGGCCGTTCCCTTTGAAATTTTTTCAATTTCACCTCGCAGCTCATCAAGTGGGACGCCAAGTTTTTTCAGCACACCAACAGCAACGCCTTCCCCTTCACGCACCATGCCTAAGAGCAGATGTTCAGTACCGATATAATCGTGTCCTAACCGCAATGCCTCTTCGCGACTTAAGGAGATAACTTCCTTTACACGGTTAGAAAATTTAGCTTCCATATTTGCCATGTTCTTGGATATTGTAAATGTAAAGTTTTAAGATTGATTATTCAAAGGTCAACTACCGAAGGCGAAGATTGTGCACAATGGCATTAAACTTCAAACATCAACTTATTTTTATTTGTTCATGCATACTTTTGTGATGCTCGGAGCACTTTCGCTGCATTAGGCCCTTCACAAAATAAAAGGTCAATGAAGCTTAGGTTAGGTACAAACATATTGCCAAAAACTTGTTGGTAAGGGATTGGTTTATAAAAAGGCCTATCGGAATAAGGCTTTTTAGCTTGAATTACTGACCTCAGGTCTTGAATTGATGAATCGAGCGTTTTTTGGTACGCCACACTTTCCGAAAATGGCAAATCAGATTTCAAAGATTCCAGACAGAATGACAGCATAGAATGATTTAAATCAAAAAGAAACTTGTAACCCTTGAAGATTTGGTTGCGAAAGTCGGATTCATAATGTTCAAAAAAGGGTGCACTCTTGTATGCCGAATGGAGTGTACGCCACAAACCGTTCTGCCATTTTGTTGAGTAGTCTATTCGAACATCCTTTATTAAGACTTTTCCGCTCTTTTCTGTAAGAGGAATGGATAGCATTGCTGTTCCTTGTGATGTGTTAATATAAAAGCGGTTACGATAGCTTTGTTTAACAAAGTGCTCGTGTTTCTCAAGAATAATTTCACCGAAGGTTTGGAGTACACAAAAATATTCAAGGGAAGGCAACGTGTGGAGTTCGATGAGCGTGACCTTGTTCATAACAACTCAGATTAGAAATTGAAATCACCTAAGCCTTGACGTTTAACCACAGGATCACCTTCGCTAAAATCCACTATGGTAGAAGGAATATTTCCTCCTGCTCCTCCATCGATAACGAGTTCAACTAAATGTTTAAAATCTTCAAATATTTCCTCTGGATCGGTCGTGTATTCTTTAATAAGATCATCATCTTTTATAGATGAACTGATCAATGGATTACCCAAATGATTTACAATTTCTAATGGTATAGGATGATTTGGTATGCGAATACCCACTGTCTTTTTATTTACCCCCAAAATTTTTGGAACGTTTGAATTAGATTCGAATATATAGGTGAATGGTCCTGGCAACGATGCTTTTAAAATCTTAAATGTTGGAGTGTCGATTCGTTGAACGTATTTTGAGATATGACTGAGATCATAGCAGATAAAAGAAAGGTTTAACTTTTGAGGTTTTACTCCAGTGATTTGGCATAGTCGCTCAACAGCCCTGCGATTCATCAGGTTACAGCCAATCCCATATATGGTATCAGTGGGATACACAATTATTCCGCCTTTATTCAGGACGTCTACCACCTGATTAATTTTTCTCTCTTCAGGGTTTTGTGGATGTATCTTTAGAAATTCAGCAATCACAAATGCAAATTACCCCAATTTAATTACTAACTCTTCTTAGTAGTGTTCAAAAACTGTGTTGTCAAATTCGTAATTTTGAAATTTAAAATATGGCAGAAGTACCAAAAGTAAAACTTGCAGTCTACCTCGTAAGTTCAGTCTTGTTGATCACCTTTATTTTTTATGGTTATCAAATTGTTTACACACCAAATATTCTGGTCGATCGGGATGATCAATTGTTTATTGTGCATAAGGGCTACACCTATCGACAAGTGCAAGATGATTTGGCGAGGGGAAAATTTGTCAATGATTTTGTATCCTTCAGCTTTTTAGCCCGACTCATGGATTATGACAAGACGATTAAGCCTGGTCGTTATGCATTGAGGAGAAACATGACCAATATAGAGGCCATCCGGGTACTAAGAGCAGGTATACAGGAGCCAGTAAATATTACGTTTACCAACGTAAGGCTGGTTACTGAATTGGGAGAAAAAATAACGAAGAACACTGGTGTAAGCCCTGCTGAGTTTTATGAGGCGCTAGATGAATTTATAGTAAGCAATAAGGAGGGTTTTACGAAGGAGACCATACTTTGCATGTTCTTACCTAATACATATGAAGTATATTATAATACTTCAGCGATTGATTTGGTGGAGCGAATGCACACCGAGTACGTAAAATTTTGGAATGATGAACGAATAGATAAGGCCAACGCACTTGGACTTACACCTATTGAAGTTTCAATTCTGGCTTCCATAGTTCAAGCAGAAACGGTCAAGCAGGATGAGGCACCCATCATCGCAGGTTTGTATGTCAATCGACTGAAATCAGACATGGCGTTACAAGCAGACCCAACGTTAGTATTTGCTGTTGGTGATTTTGGGCTTAAGCGTGTACTTAACGAGCACAAGGAAGTTGATTCACCCTATAACACCTACACACATACAGGTCTTCCACCGGGCCCGATTAATATGCCAAGGATTTCGACACTAGAGGCAGTGCTGGAATATGCAAAACATAAATATGTTTACATGTGCGCGCGTGAGGATTTTTCGGGTAATCATAATTTTGCAGCAACTTTGAATGAGCATTCAAAGAACGCCCGAAAATATCAGGCGGCATTGACGATTGAACAGCAAAAAGGAAGAGCCGCAAAGAAAAAATAGTTATGTATATTTCTGAAACCCACATTCGCGTTCGCTATGGAGAGACAGATCAGATGGGTTATGTCTATTATGGCAATTATGCCATGTATTATGAAGTGGCAAGGGTTGAAAGCTTGCGTCAGCTTGGTCTCACCTATAAGGAGCTTGAGGCAATGGGAGTGATGATGCCGGTGTTGGAAAATAAGTCGAAGTATATTTCACCGGCTTATTATGATGACCTTTTGAAGATCGTAACCACGATTCGGATGAAGCCTAGCGTGAGAATATCCTTTGAGTTTGAAATTTTTAATGAACAGAAAAAGTTAATTCATACAGGCGAAACATTGCTTGCATTTGTTAATATTAGCGATGGACGACCTTGCCGACCACCTGAAGTTTTTCAAAAAGTATTGGCGCCATATTTTTGATGAGATACAGTATCCGAAAAAGAATCTTTCAATTTTCATCTGCTCGAAAGAGTAGAAAATGGCTTAAGAGAATAAAGTTCAAGCGTTATGATAATCTCACCCTTTATGAATTTTTAAAAATATTCACCCGGAACATACACGAAGATGAAATTATGGATAGGGCCAATGGTGTCTCCTATAATTTTATCCTCGCAATTTTTCCGGCAATTATATTTTTGTTTACACTTATTCCTTATATCTCGATATACTTTCCAGAGTTCACTACCGCCAGTATCATGGAGTTTCTGGGGCAGATGATGCCTCCAACCATGTACGAGGTAGTGTCCTCCACGGTGTTAGATATTTTAAGTAATCAGCGCGGTGGTTTATTAACGATTGGTTTTGTATTTGCACTCTATCTTGCTACCAACGGAATGCAATCGTTGATGCGCGCATTCAATTCCTGTTATCGAACGGTAGAAAAGCGTAGTGCAATTAAGATGCGTCTTACAGCAATTGGTCTTACGGTGATGTTGGCTTTTGTTCTTTTCTTCGCGGTGGCTTTGTTAATTGTGGGCCAGATGTTAATCAATCATGTCACAGCCAACATCTCCGAGTTTAGTCATTTGGATCTGGATAATTTTACCCTGTATCTAATTCTTGTGCTACGATTCTGCATCATCTTCGCTGTATTTTTCTTTACCATATCTGCCATTTATTATTTTGGCCCGGCCGTACATTACAACTGGAGTTTTTTTTCTTTGGGTTCGTTTTTAGCAACGCTCTCATGCCTTGGTATTTCGTATGGGTTCTCTTACTACGTTACTAATTTTGGGAGTTACAATAAAATATACGGATCTATCGGAGCATTGATAGCCCTGATGATCTGGATTCAATTGCTTACGATTATTTTGCTGTACGGATACGAGATAAATGCGAGTCTACATTACGGTACAAAAATGCAGGCTTTGGATACGTTTAGCAAAACCACAAGGCAAGAGAAGTCAATGCGATGATTACCGCTGGATTAAGTTTCCTTTTAAATCAAATGTGTAGTAGAGTGTTAAGGCATCACGCGAATTGCCATCTGCTACTAAGATCATAAAATTTCTTAGCCCACGATCGATAAACTCACCAAGATCAACCTCATGTTGCTGATCAAAGGTCACGTCAAACTCTTTCTTATATTTTTTAAGGAGAGTATTAGTTGCTTCATCGTATACCAAAACCTGAAAAGGTGTTTTGTCGGCCAATTTCAAATTTAGTTTTATCGATCGCTGCAGCTGTTGTTTTGGTTTGGGCTCATGGTATTTCACAACTCGGTTTACGAGTAAGTAGGGCATTTGAGTTTGCTTTTGTATGCCGTATATACGATAGATGTATGTACCTTCTTTTACAAGCGAATCACTTGCTGAATAATAAAGAACAGGAGCTCCATAAGAATTGCTTGTGGCGCCTATTTCTCTAATAAAATCTTGCTTGATAGCATTGTGTATGCCCCTATACAATTTAAACGATTCCAACATCGCTATTTTTTCTTCTGTGACGGACCAGCTAAGATTTACAATTTTTCCTTTAAGTGTTGCTATAACGGGTATTGTATCATAAGTTAAATTTGAATCCCGAAGTGGCAATCCTGTTGGTTTATCACTGATTTGAATTCCAAACGAACACTGATCATCTAAAAATCCATCAATGTTTACCAGGTATTGAATGCTTGGTTTCAGAGAATCAATTTGAATAAACACATCTTCTTGCCTTATTTTTGGGAGACAGGAATGTATTTTATAGGATTTTGTCTCACAAGGATTTCCTTCAATAAGAATTACCTGCAAGCCCTGCAGATCCCTACAATTTTGATTTGATAAATTGATGAAATAGGTACCCTCAATTGGCACTGAAAAATTGAACCATTGATCGTTATGATAAACAAGGCATTTATTTGTCAAGGCTTTATTTATACATCCCCATTCTACATCCGATTGTGCAGTAGAAGAATGTGTTGGATCTGCATTGATGTCAAGCGCAATTCTATTACGGATAGCGTTGTTTTTAACCTGTGCTACTAAACTATTTGTTAGGCCAACCAAGACAAAGAGTAGAACGTGTCTTGCCATGATTACAGACTTATTTATTTTCTTTTTCGATTGTGGAAGGCTCCTTGGTATTCAGGGTCAGCCAGTCTTTTTTGACGGTCAATTTCCCTGGCCATTATTTTGGCTTCATCTTTTTGAGTTTCGGCCACCAGCACTTCAGTTGGAAGTTTCTTCACTTTGATCTTTTCCCGAATAAGTTTTTCAATTTTTTTGAGATGAAACAGTTCTGATTCATTGACAAGTGTTATGGCTTTGCCAATCGCCAGTGCTCTTCCCGTTCGACCAATGCGGTGAATGTAATCATCGTAAACGATGGGCACATCAAAATTAATTACCTGCGAAACACCTGTAACATCTATCCCTCTTGAGGAAACATCAGTTGAAACTAATACTCGAAGTTTACCCTCCTTAAATTCATTCATGGCATTGATGCGTGTGTTCTGCCCTTTATTTGAGTGAATTACGCGCACTGGTCCTAAGTTTTTACGGTCAATGAATTTAAATACATTGTCGGCAGTTTCTTTCGATCGTGTAAAAATCAAAACACGTGAGTATTCCTCTTTATCACCAAGAAGATGCTCTATGAAATTAATTTTTGTCCTAAGATTGGGAACATGATAAGCCAATTGTTCTACTTGACTGGCGGCCATGGCCTGAGGTGTCACCTCAACTTTAATCGGGAACTCTAAAAAATCTTTAGATAGATTTTCTACTTTCTCAGGAAAGGTTGCTGTGAAAAGCAAATTCTGACGTTTACCCGGGATGACTTCAAGTATTTGTTTTAACTGACGCATAAATCCCATCTCCATCATGCGATCAGCCTCATCCAAAACCAGTGTTTTAATTTGTTTTAGCACCAATTCTTTTTTCAGATAAAGTTCTAGTAGGCGCCCAGGAGTAGCAATGACTAAATCAATACCAGTCTCAATAATTTCAATCTGAGTTTTAGGCCCAACACCTCCATAGATAGCAGTAATTCTCAAGTCTGTGTATTTTGCCAATGCTTTTGAATGCTCTGCAATTTGAATAGCAAGTTCTTTTGTTGGTACCAATACCAAGGCTCGCGGCTCGTTCCCTTGTGCATACCGTATTTTCATTAAAACTGGTAATACATAAGCTGCTGTTTTTCCTGTGCCAGTTTGAGCAACACCAATCACTTCTTGTCCACCCATTATAAGTGGAATACATTTGCGTTGTACTTCCGTTGGCGTCAGGAATCCAGCCTCTTCAAGTGCGGTAAGTATCTGCTTATTAAAATTGAATTGAGCCCAAGCCGACTGAATAGATTCCACAGATATTTTAACTTTACGGGCGAAGATACTATTTATAACCTCAAGCCCTGAATTCAATGTCCACCCTAATTGTAAATGGTAAACTTGTAAACGAAGGTAAGGTTTATGAAAGCGATGTCTGGATTAAGGGACAATACATTGAGAAGATAGGAACGAATCTCCAATCGCAACCAGCAGATAGAGTTATTGATGCAGCCGGAAAAATAGTAATGCCAGGTGCCATTGATGACCAGGTGCATTTTCGCGAGCCTGGCCTTACTCATAAAGCTACAATTTACACCGAATCAAAAGCAGCTGTGGCCGGAGGCGTTACCAGTTTTATGGAAATGCCCAATACTGTGCCACCAGTCTTTACGCAACATTTGCTGGAAGAGAAGTACCATATTGGTTCGCAAACTTCGCTAGCGAATTATTCTTTCTTTATGGGTGCGTCAAATGATAACCTGGAGGAAGTAATGAAGACGGATATCAAAAGTGTATGCGGCCTTAAAATATTCATGGGCTCTTCCACGGGTAATCTTTTGGTAGACGACCCCCAAACCTTAGAAGGTTTTTTTTCGCGCTACCCATCGCTGATTGCAACTCATTGTGAAGATGAGTCAACAATTCTGAAAAATTTGGAAGAATATAAGGCAACATATGGTGAGGATTTGCCAGTAAAATTTCATCCCCTCATTCGTTCAAGAGATGCTTGTTATCTATCATCGTCCTTCGCAATAGGGTTAGCCAAAAAGAACGGAACGCGTCTTCATATTTTACACATCTCCACCGAGGAGGAAACAAACCTATTTGACAATTCGCTTCCGCTGAATCAAAAGAAAATTACAGCCGAAGCGTGTATTCATCACCTCTGGTTTTCGGATCAGGATTATGAAAGACTAGGTATGCTGATCAAATGGAATCCCGCCATTAAAACGAAGAATGACAGACAGGCAATTTTTAACGCGTTGCTGAACGATAGAATTGATGTGATCGCCACTGATCATGCTCCGCATACGTGGGAGGAAAAGCAAAATTCCTATTTCAAAGCACCAGCAGGAGGTCCGCTTGTTCAGCATAGTGTGGTAGCCATGATGGAATTCTATCATCGGACTAAAATAACGCTTGAGAAAATAGTAGAAAAGATGTGTCATAACCCAGCCATACTTTTTCAAATTGAAAAGCGAGGATTTATCCGCGAAGGATATTTTGGAGATTTGATTTTAGTTGATTTGAACAAGCCTTGGAAGGTTGAAAAAAATAATACGCTGGCAAAATGTGGTTGGTCTCCCTTTGAGGGCCAAACGTTTAATTCTACCGTCACACATACCTTCGTTTCCGGCCATCTAGCATACGAAAATGGTGTGTTTAATGAGACAGTTAGAGGAAAGAGATTGTCCTTTAACCGTAAATGAAGAAATCGCTTTTGCATTTTACCATAGCCTGTCTAACTTTGCAGTCCTCAAAAATGTGCCGGAACCTAATTTTGCTGGCAATACGGTGGATGTAGTTCAGTTGGTTAGAATGCTAGATTGTGATTCTGGAGGTCGCGGGTTCGAGCCCCGTCATTCACCCTCAAAAACATTAAGAAGCCCCGATTCGGGGCTTCTTGTTTTACACAAATCCTCTTCAAAGTAGAAATTGTACAGATCCTTGTCTAAATCCAATTAAACTTGATTACTATCTTTTTAAATTAAGAGAGAAATTATAAAGTCAAAATTGAGAAATCAATTTTATTGAATTTTTAAATGACGACTTACTTTTTGAGTAGCTCACTTTTTTATTAAATTTATTTATGATTTCCTGGAGGGAGTTTAGTCAGTACCCATTTGATAGAAAAATAAGAACGCTCTATGAACAAGCCTCGTTTGTGGTTGCCATCAGGTATTATGGCTATAAGATCAATTTATATCTCCTTGGACAAGATTATGTGGAGGTCTTTTACAATCATAAAGAAGACAAGATTGAAAAGATCAGTTTGCTGGACTCTGATCACAGTCGAATGAAGTTTTACTACGATCAGATCAAATTACCCTCGCACCTCATTCAGTGACATAAAAAAAGTCTTCCAATTTTTTGGAAGACTTTTTTACTTAAAACTTATTGACTATGCTGTTGCAGCAGCAGTTTCTTGCAATTTTACAGACTGCTTGAGAGATACTGTTTTCCGTGCTTTATTTCCGCAATATCCGCACTGATAATGTTTTAACAATTCACCTTCTTCCGTTGCAGTTGGTTGCTTGATAATTTCTTCACGAACAAC
>JAENVX010000119.1 GCA_016650355.1 Bacteroidia bacterium
GCGACTTCCATCCACCACTTTTCGGTGAACTTGCTTTTAAAAAATGCGATGGTTTCCGGCTCTGATGGCATGGAGACTACATATTTAATAAAATCGTTGGCTTTGAAATCTTGTTCATGTTTGCGATGATAATAGCCTTCGAGGAAATACCAGATCATAGTAGCGATTACTGATGCAGTTTTTTTCTGTTCATCATCTTTGGAAGGGTTGTATTCATAAAAGCCAATGGAACTTAGCTTTTCATTTAGGCCTGCGTACCAACAAATCTGGCAAGCTTCCTCTCCGGTCAGTCCGAATGGCTGGGCGTTGGCATTTCCAGGTGCATCAGAGGAGCGAATCGCTGTAATATCAAACGAAAGCATGTCGGCATTGCGGATGGCAGGTTCCATCTCTTGTAAATTGGTGCGCATCTGCCCGATTCGGAAGGCTTCAAAGTAAAGTTTCTCGAGAATGGCAGCAGACATCGGATCGATCAAATAGGTTTGATGAGCTAGGTGTGTGTAGCTAAAAAGGTAATTCGGTTCGTGCAATAATATTTTGTTGATGTGTTGCCGGGCCATTGGTTGATCTTTACCATCTTCCAGATCCAGAAATGCATCTACATTTAACAAACTCACCAACTTCTCCATTTCTTCGTATCCACGGTATTGGCCATAATCCAAATCATGCGGCCCACCTATTAGGATTGGTAGCACGTTGCTTTCCAACAGCATTCGGCACACCTCCCCAATTCTTACATACGTTTCGTCCAAATCAATACCGGGTTTCAAATTACCTAAGTCAACAATGTTATATACTCCTGTTCCTTTCTTTAGTCTGTAAAGTTTCTTTCTGATTTCATCAGCTGCTTTTGCAGATCCTGTATTGGTATTTGTGCCTCGTTCTTCATTGATTCCAAAAATAGCAATGTGTGCATCCTTGTAGGAGGGCATTTTTTCGCCATAGACTTTGATGTTTTTATAGACAGAATTAGATGGAGCTATGTCAGCATAAATATTCTCATCAATGGGGGAGAAAAATAGAAGAAGATCCATTTATTTTATTTGTCTTAAGTTATAATCGCTAAGAAATAAAGCGAAGATAAATAAATTCATGAGAATGGATCGGTTGCCAATACGAGTGAAGGCTTGTGAGAAAAATGACCCACCATAGTATATGGCAGGCCATTTTTGAAAGGCACTTTTTATTGAGGCACTACAGGTGTAGAGGTATTGCTAAATACGTTTTTTGAACTTTTGCCGAACAATTTTCCGATCCGGTAACTGTAGTTTACGCTAATGGAATAATCTGCGAATGCAGCGTCTCCCTGTACATGCACTTTTTTAGACTCATCAGTGATCACGGAATTCTGGAGGTCCTGATTTGCAATATCGGCAGCACTTTGAACACGGTTTTTAATAATGTTATAAGGAACAAATAAGCTAACACTATGTCTGCCGGTATGATATGTCACACCTGACTCTATTGCCGCAACATATCCTGGCCTGCGATAAGCTACTTGCCCTCCAAATACATCATAAGCTGGAATTCCTTCAAATCTTCCTGCTAATGAAAACGTTAAACTTTTGGATTTTAAAACCGTTGCCATCACACCGGCTCTTGCAAAGTATTGATCGGGGGACGCGTAAACATTGTATCCGGATAAGGTGCCAAGCGTATTGCCATTTTGATCTTTTACAACAGTTGGGGCTGATTTGAAAGTGCCATTAGATGTTCTAGGATTAAACAAATAGTAGCCATTGGCAAAACCATAGATACTTTTATAAAACTGTCTGAATCCCTGCAGCTCAACAGAAAATCCAACACCACCATCGCCTGGTTGAATGGCCTGGTCCATAACAACGGTCTTCGTGGTGCCATCTACTTGAGGAGCATCATCTTCAGCTGAGCGGCTTCCTGAATTAGTTTTGATACCCGGCCCTATCATTAAATTTCCTTTGTGATCAGTATTGGGATCAAATAGCCAATAGCCAGCGCTTAAACGAATGTCCCCTAATCCTTTAGCATAAACGCTGTATCGAGTACCCTCCAATACTTGCCGGGTGATCGGGTCCCTCTTTGTTGCCAATACCTGGGAGCGTTCGTTATGAACAAAGGGTATAGAAAGGTTTACCTGTAATCGATCGCTGATGCCATAGGAAATATTGAAATCAACCGCATGTGAGTAAATATTTACTGCATTGCCTTTTTCATTACCATTGGCATCAAAGCCTCCTCCGGTGGTCTGGCGATGTGGCTGTTCTTCAGTACCTACAAAGTGCCTGAAGGAGTGGAAATAGCGATAACTCGTTCCAATTTGGAACTCACCTGTGGGTAGCGTGTAGCCACTGGCTGATAATGGGTTTACTCCGCCCATTTGACGTACAGCAACGCAACCCTGCGCGCTTACTTTAGAATAAGAAAAAACACTAATTCCAATGAATATGTATTTGTAAAGTTTTGTTTTCATAATAGTTGTATTAAACACGTTTGAATCAAGTGAATGATCAACTCTGAAATCTTCCTCATGATGAATAAGGGTAGCATGAAATCCAACAGATCGTTTTAGTCAATGTAACTGATCTCTTATTATTCAAATTTCAGAATGGATAGCCAAACATCTGAATAGGTGCTGGCAAAAATGATTCAAATAACTCGAGGTGGAGGAGTTATTTTTGCGATATCAGGAGATGATAGGCTAGTAAAAAAATTATTGAACTCAGGACTTGTTGACCAGCCAAATTGACGGGTTGATAACTCAAGATGACTGGCTGAATTATAATCCTTAAATAAAGTTCCGAACAATTTATATGTCTTTGATGAGACAGGTAAATCATTGGCGAGCCTTGTAAAATTATTCATCTCACCTACTAGTTGTTTCACCCGTTGATCTTTGAGGCAAATAATATAGAGTGTATCGCGCTTAATCTGTTGCTTCACCAGTTTGTAAAATTCTCCTTTGTATTCAAACTCTCCATCAACACGCTCATAGTTGCGATCTATTTGATAAGGCAGCGTTATTGGCAATTTAAGAGTGATCAGCTGACTCTCTGCATAAATACCTGCGTCCAAGTTCTGACGAAGTTCCTTGTTGGCTTGATAGCGCAGTCCCCAATACATGATGTAGTAACCCCCAACATTGAAGAGGAACACAAACAGGAATAATAGGGACAACAGCCTTTTCATTAGAGCGCTAAATATAACAAAAATAATAGATGGATTGCGAGAATAATCAATATAAAAGAAGTCCAATTATCTGATATGCAAAAGATAATTGGGCTAATGCTTAAAAAACTATTGTGGCTTATCCGCCAAAGTCATCAAATCTCACATTTTCCTTGGGAATGCCCATATCGTCCAGCATTTTCAAAATGGCAGCATTCATCATGGGTGGACCGCAGAGATAGTATTCAATATCTTCCGGAGCAGGGTGGTCTTTAAGATAATTATCAAGGAGGCATTTATGGATAAATCCCGTGTACCCGTCAGCCTCACTGTCATCAAGTGATTTTTTCACTTTCCAATTATCTTCCGGTAGCGGTTCGGAAAGGCCAATATGAAATTTAAAGTTCGGATACTCTTTTTCTATTTTCCTGAAATGATCGGTATAGAAAAGTTCCTTCTTCGAACGGCCACCATACCAGTATGAAACCTTCCTTTTTGACTTTTCGGTGTGAAATAAATGGAAGATTTGAGCTCTTAATGGAGCCATACCAGCACCACCACCAACGTAAATCATTTCGCGTTGTGTTTTGTTGATGTGGAATTCACCGTAAGGCCCAGATATGGTTACTTTATCGCCAGGCTTGCTGCCAAAAACATAAGATGAACATACACCAGGATTAACTTCCATCCACTTATTAATAGAGCGATCCCAAGGTGGAGTTGCAATCCGGATATTTAGCATGACAATGTTTCCTTCTGCCGGGTGGTTGGCCATGGAATAAGCCCGGAAGAGGGGCTCTTCATTTTTCATTTTTAAATCCCACAGCTTAAACTTATCCCAATCACCTTGAAACACATCTTTCTTATGACCTAATTCAGGATGTGGTGTGATGTCAATTGTTTTGAAATCAACTGTCAGTGCAGGAACATCTATTTGGATATAACCGCCCGCTTCAAACTTTAGCGTTTCACCGGGAGGCAACTTTACAACAAACTCTTTGATGAAAGTAGATACGTTGTAATTGGAGACAACTTCGCACTCCCATTTTTTGATTCCAAAAATCTCATCTGGTATCCGGATGGTAAGATCTTGCTTTACTTTTACCTGGCAGCCCAGGCGCACATTTTCTTTTTTCTCTTGTCGAGTCAGATGCCCGATTTCGGTTGGTAATACATCACCTCCACCTGCCTCCACTACACACTTACACATGGCGCAAGTGCCACCACCACCACAGGCGGAGGGTAAAAAAATCTTTTCATTAGCCAGTGTTGAAAGTAGAGAGCTACCGGCCGAAACGGTAATGGTTTTTTCGCCATTGATAACGATTTTTACAGGCCCTGATTGCACCAAACTCTTTTGAGCGAACAACAATACCGCCACCAGCATCAAAATGATGATAGTAAACGCTACGATAGATGAAGTAACTAGCATTAGCAAGAATAGTTTAACCGGTTACAAATATATTGAGAGTAGCCAGAAACTTATAGGAACCAGCCAATTTTTGTAAGAAAACAGACTTAAGGCCGCGCTTTTTCAATTGCAAAATTGAGGCTCAAAGGTTTTAGCCTTAGAATAAAAAAACAGCTACTCAAAGCATAGCTGATAGAACTCTGAAATGGAACTTTCTTTTAAGCCAGCTGAAGTTTTTCGGTTTGCTTGGAGGCAGAAACAAATTTTGCATTAGGCGCCAGGATTATGCCCACGCCAGGAGTTTGACTCCATTCTTTCAGTTTTTCCAGCTTAACTAGTCCGGCCATGTATTGTTTGCCAAGCGCAGAATAGCCAGATTCAAATTGCTCGAAATCCTGAATTTTGATTGCATGATCAGCATCAAAGCTTACAAAAGCTTCCACCAACAGGTCGTTAGAATATACTAATCCACTAAGTTGATGTCTTTTTTTATACTCGTAAGCATAATCGTATGAAAGTGCTGAAATATCGGATAACACAGCAGAACCAGTTGGGTAGCTGCCAGCTCCCTTGCCTATAAATAACTGCTTTTCAGCAAAGGCCCCCTGTACTTGCACCGCATTGAATTCGTTTCTCACAGATGCCAGGGGATTAGTTGCCTCTATGAATTGAGGGGCCACAAAACCAAAAACTTTTCCGCCTTCTTTAAATGCACGTGCAATTAATTTGATGGTGTAATTATTTTCGCGTGCAAATTTCAGATCAAGATCAGAAATTTTATCAATGCCAATGTTAATAACCTCCTCTGGTGTGACGAATACCCCAAACGTGTGTGCCATGGCGATGACAAGTTTATACTTGGGGTCAAACCCTTTCACATCAAGGCTTGGGTCGGATTCGGCAAAGCCAAGGTCTTGTGCTTGCTTTAAAGCATCCAGGTAATTTTTCTTCTCTTCAAAAACTTTGGTGAGAATGAAGTTGGTCGACCCGTTGAATATTCCTTCAATGCTGTTAAGTAAATCATTGTCATAGTATTCTTCCAGGTTGCGTAGAATTGGGATGCTTCCACAAACAGCGCCTTCATACAGCACCGCTTTATTGTATTTTTTTTGAAGTTGATAAATTTCTTCCAGGTGTTCCGCTAACATTTTTTTATTAGCCGTTACAACGGATTTTCCATTTTGCAATGCTGCTTTCACAATTTCAAAGGCAGCTGCGGCATCATCAATTAACTCAACCACAACATCGATATCCGGATTATTCAAGATTTCTTCTTTATTGAATGTAAAGAGATCTTCCGCTAGTGGACGTTGCTTGTTTTTAGTCTTTACGCATATCTTTTTGATCTCAGCCTTCACACCTTGCGTTTCGTGAAGTACATGATAAAGACCTTGCCCCACGCATCCAAATCCAAAGACACCCAACCTTAATCTCGGATGTCGTGTATGGTGATCGTGATTGTTATAACTTGTTTCATTTAAATTATCTGTCACCATGTTAGGTAGATTTTAAGATTTCAATTTTTTTCTGTGGAATGTAAATGCGCTTTTTCAGAGGCAGCCAAAAACTTTTTCACAACCTGATTAAACTGGTCAAACTCGACTAAAAAGCCATCATGGCCATACAAGGATGAGATTGTTTCATATCGTGCATGTGGGATATGCTCTGCCAAAAGTTTTTGTTCTGGCGTTGGAAATAAAATATCCGTATCAATTCCAATGACAAGGGTTCTGGCCTTAATGCGACCAAGGGCTGCTGCTATACTTTCTTTGCCTCGGCCTACGTTGTGATTATCCATTGCTTTTGTTAATGTCCAATAGCTGAACGCATTGAAGCGGTTTGCTAGCTTTTCTCCCTGATATAGCTGATACGTGGCCGCACGGAAGTCATCCAACTTTTCATTTGTTTTCTCAGCTTGAGTTTGATCGTAGGTTTTATATGTTCGAAAGGAAATCATACCCATTGCACGCGCAGCTTTTATTCCTTCGCTTCCTGCACGGGCATCATTTTCTTTCCAGGTAGGATCGGTGGCAATCGCCATGCGTTGTGCTTCATTGATCGCTATTCCCCATGGAGAATGTTTTGCATTGCAAGCAACCGGAATAATATGTTGAAATACTTCTGGACATTCAATGGCCCACTCAAGCACTTGCTGTCCGCCAAGTGATCCGCCAACAAGTGTATGAATTTTTTCGAACTCAAGATGAAGCCGCAAAAGATCAAATGCACGGATGATATCGCGGTTGGTTAGCAATGGAAAACTGTGATAAAAGGGCTTGCCAATATCAGGATTTAACGACAAGGGGCCGGTAGATCCATAGCAGCCCCCTAAGGAATTGGCACAAATGATAAAGTATTCGTTTGGATCAAAGGCTCCTACCTGTTCGGTAGGCAGGCTGCCATCACGAAAGGAACCACTCCACCAATCTGTAAAATCAGAATTACCAGTTAGGGCATGACAAATCCAAATGATATTGCTACGCTCTTTGTTTAGTCGGCCTAGTGTAGTGTACTTGAGTTGGAATCCGGAAAGTTTTTCTCCGGACTCCAACACAAATTCATTTGGATGATGAAATATATGATCTGACTTACTCATCGAACAACTCTTAAATTTTAAAAACGAACTTAAGCAACCAACTCTTTTTCAAAAACCTTGTTGAAGGCTTGCTGCAAATCTGCTTTGATATCGTCAATGTGTTCTGTCCCGACTGAAATCCGAAGTAAATTTGGTAACACGCCACTAGCAATTTTTTCTTCTTCCGATAATTGCTGGTGTGTGGTAGCTGAAGGTTGGATAATAAGTGTCTTTGAATCTCCGACATTAGCCAGGTGGCTTATTAACTTAAGGTTGTCCACAAGTTTTGATGTATTATCCTGTGTGCCTTTTACTGTGAATGAAAGAACAGCGCCAAACCCATTGGTTAAATACTTCTTTGCCAGCTTGTGGTAAGTGCTACTTTGTAAGCCAGGATAGTTAACGCTTTCCACTAAAGGATTTTCTTCCAACCACTTGGCAAGTGCTAATGCATTGTCAACGGAGCGCTGAACTCGTAGGGACAAAGTTTCCAATCCCTGTAGCAGTAGGAATGAATTGAAAGGGCTTTGTGCAGGTCCGAAATCTCGAAGGCCTTCTACACGGGCGCGGATGATAAAGGCAATGTTAGGCAAACCAAGAGGATTGCCTTCACCGAAAATTTCCCAGAACTTCAATCCGTGATATCCTTCAGATGGTTCTGTGAATTGTGGAAACTTTCCATTACCCCAATTAAAATTTCCACCATCTACGATTACGCCACCGATTGTTGTACCATGACCACCAATCCATTTTGTGGCTGACTCGACAACTATATTTGCTCCATGCTTTATAGGTTGAAAAAGATACCCAGCTGCGCCAAAAGTATTGTCAACGATAAGCGGAAGATTATGCTTTTTTGCCAAGGCTGCTATTGCCTCAAAATCTGGAATATTAAATCCAGGATTGCCAATAGTCTCCAGGTAAATCGCTTTTGTTTTTTTATCAATCAATTTTTCAAATGCCTCTGGCTTGTCGCCCTCGGCAAAGCGTGCATCAATGCCCAGGCGCTTGAACGCAACTTTGAATTGGTTGTAGGTACCTCCATACAAAAAAGTAGTCGAGACGAAATTATCACCAGTTTGAAGAATATTATTCAAGGCAATAAATTGTGCAGCCTGGCCTGAGCCTACTGCTAATGCGGCAACTCCACCCTCCAATGCTGCGATGCGCTTTTCAAAAACATCCGATGTTGGGTTCATGATTCGGGTATAGATATTGCCAAATTCCTTTAGCGCAAAAAGGTTTGCACCATGCTCAGAATTTTTAAACACGTAGGAAGTCGTCTGATAGATGGGCACTGCACGTGACCCGGTTGTAGGATCAACTTCTTGCCCGGCATGAAGTTGTAGAGTTTCAAAACGTAAATTTGACATAGTAATAAAGGTTTTAGTATTGAAAATTTTAAGATTTTTTGGTTTGAATGTTTTGGAACCAGGGAACCATACCCGTCACTCGGCAAGGTCAATCACTGGCTTTGTTGCTTAGAGAAATAATTCTCTAACAGCAACAGCATGTACAACACATGCGACAAATAGAATGAGGAAGATTTTGAAATGATGTTGGCAAGTCTTGAAGACCTGATGCGAGAGAATTGAAAGTAATTTTCATTTTCTTACCGGTTTATAGTTCCCTAAGACCATCTTAGGGTAGGATTTAGCACCTTTCCATTCGGGCGGTTGCTAGCGTTTCACTGAGCCTTGTCTCTCCACGCTTCTTTATAAATCGGTTTGCAGATGTGCTTACCGACTATGATGATACAAACGTATACCAGTTTAGTAGAGTTTCCAAGTCATCTATAAAAATTTTATTAAAAAATTTTACTGACGGGTGTTAGTATAGTCGGCAAAACATCAATTCAGAGTTTGTAAAATGGAAGTTATGATCTGGACGGGTGATGAATTACAAAGGTTTTTTGCGATGGTTAACCCTTACGGGAATGTTTTTTTTCAATCCAAATTCTGCCCACTACTACTTGTTATTCGTGAATTCTTTTGATCAGCACTATTTGGCCAACATGATAAAGATCATGATGGATGATGCCATGGAGCATCGTAAAAAATTTATAAGGCCGATTGGGCACAAGGACATGTAGATTTTCTATTGGGAAACTTTCAAGCGCAATCAGAAGTTTTACCTGACTTTCTTTTAGATCTGCAATAGCATGTGACCACGATATTTCAGATTGGAAATTCATCTCATCACTTATCTCAAAACCATCATTTCCCAGCAACATATTTATCACATAAGTCCTCCATGCAGTCATGTGCGTAACAAGCTCAAGAATTGAATGAGTTTTATTTATTTTCTTGTTAATGATTTTTTCATCAATGTCACTTAAAGCTTCCAACACGGCAGGGCCATGCCACGCATTTTTTTCAAAAGAATGCTTTAGGATATCACAGAGCGTTTGAATTTCAGTTTTCAATACGATCAAGTAAGCATTCCACCATCAACTTGAATCACTTGTCCTGAAATATAAGTAGACATATCAGAGCCTAAGAATACGCATGCATCGGCCACATCTTCAGGTCTACCACCTCGTCTTAAGGGTATTGCATCGCGCCAGCTCTGTACAGTTTTTTCATCAAGTTTTCCTGTCATCTCTGTTTCAATGAAGCCCGGAGCAATTGCATTGGAGCGAATTCCACGCGAACCTAATTCCAACGCTACCGATTTTGTAAACCCAATGATGCCTGCTTTGGATGCAGCATAATTGGCCTGCCCGGCATTGCCCTTCAATCCCACTACGGAAGTCATGTTAATAATAGATCCGCTTTTCTGCTTCATCATCGTCTTGGTGGCAGCCTTAACAGTATTGAAGCATGATTTTAAGTTTACGTTAATGACTTTGTCCCATGCCTCTTCGTTCATACGCAGTAAAAGATTATCCATTGTTATTCCGGCATTGTTCACCAGAATATCCAGTGAGCCAAACTCTGTTACAACATCGTTAATCAACTTATCTGCCTGTGTAAAATCAGATGCATCGGAACGATACCCTTTTGCTTTCACGCCTTTTGATGCAAGTTCACTTTCCAATGCCTCCCCTTGTTCAACACTCGATAAATAGGTGAAAGCTACATTAGCTCCTTGTTCGGCAAATTTGATCGCAATAGATCTGCCTATTCCTTTTGAAGCCCCTGTTACAAGTGCTGTTTTATTTTGCAATAATTTCATATTCGTGGTTTATGATGCATTCAAAAATAACTAAAATAACAGCTCCATTAGATCGATTATCAAATTTGGGCAATTGGGATGCCTGAAATATTTCATCCAGACTTTTTAAAAGAGAATCAGGGGTCTATCTTTGGCAGCTAATATTAACTCTCTTTTTCTATGGCAAGTTATGATCTAATCGTTATTGGCTCGGGTCCTGGAGGATACGTTGCAGCCATTCGTGCTTCTCAATTGGGTATGAAAGTTGGCGTTGTGGAAAAAGCAGAGCTAGGTGGTATTTGCCTTAACTGGGGATGTATTCCTACCAAAGCGCTTTTAAAAAGTGCCAATGTTTTTGAATACCTCCAGCATGCAGCGGAGTATGGTATTAAAGTTAAAGATGCTTCACCGGATATGGGAGCCATGGTAAAACGAAGCCGTGATGTGGCAGCCGGAATGAGCAAAGGCGTTCAATTTCTTTTGAAGAAAAATAAGATTGAGCAGATTGCTGGTCATGGTAAATTAAAGAAAGGTGGAAAGGTTGAGGTAACAGACGCCTCAGGGAAGAAAACGGACTATGAAGCAAAAAATATAATACTGGCTACAGGTGGTCGATCACGTGAACTTCCTGCCATTCCTATGGATGGAAAAAAAATTATTGGTTATCGTGAGGCGATGGTGCTTCCCGAAAGGCCACACCGAATGCTGATAGTTGGTTCCGGAGCTATTGGTTCTGAGTTTGCATACTTCTATAATACAATTGGAACAGAAGTTACCCTTATAGAGTTTCTTCCTCGTTTGGTTCCTGTGGAGGATGAGGAAGTATCGAAAGCGTTAGAGAAATCATTCAAGAAAGCGGGTATGACGATCTATACCAGTTCTGAAGTAACAAAAGTTGATTCCAAAGGAAAGGGCTGTGTCGCTACTGTGAAAACGCCAACCGGTGAAATTAAGATTGAAACAGATATTGTGTTGTCCGCGGTAGGAGTTACATCAAATCTTGAAAATATTGGATTGGAAGAGGTAGGAGTGAAGACTGACAAGGGCAAAGTGCTTGTAGATGATTTTTATAAGACCAACATAGCAGGTGTTTATGCTATTGGAGATATTACTAAAGGTCAAGCATTGGCACACGTAGCTTCAGCTGAAGGAATTATTTGTGTAGAAAAGATTGCTGGAAAAAACCCTCATCCATTGGATTATAATAACATTCCGGGATGTACCTATTGCTCACCAGAAATTGCATCGGTTGGTTATACGGAGGAAGCTGCCAAGAAGGCTGGGTACCAACTTAAAGTGGGCAAGTTTCCGTTCACCGCTTCGGGAAAGGCAAAGGCGGCTGGCGCAAGTGATGGTTTTGTGAAGCTGATTTTTGATGCTAAGTATGGCGAAGTTTTAGGAGCGCATATGATTGGTGCAAATGTTACTGAGATGATTGCAGAAATAGTTGCCATTCGCAAGCTTGAAACAACTGGTCATGAAATCATTAAAACAGTTCATCCACACCCTACCATGAGTGAAGCAATCATGGAAGCGGCTGCCGCAGCCTATGGTGAGGTAATACATTTGTAACTACAATGATATTCTTTTTAAAGGACCTCTTTTAAAGAGGTTTTTTTGTTTGCTTCTGACCAATCACACTCCACCAACATGATAGGCAGGATAATAAATTCAAGAGCAAAATGACAGTTGCCTTTTGGTAGATGCAACGGCAGCTTAGCAATTCTGTCTTGTATTCGATAAACGTTTACCTACTTTTTTCAGCAGTTTGTCGAGGTTTTGTGGCTATTTAACTTTTTCTTTCTATATTGATGCGTAATTCTATTAAAATCACGGAGTTATGAAACATATTTTGATGGGGTTTGTCTATAATCGGCTAATGGTTTTTGTGGGCTCTGTAGCCTTCAGTATGATGGCTTACATTATGGCCAGGTGTTTTTTGACTTAACATATTAAGCAATGGAAAAAAATAATGGGCTTACTCCGGTGAAAGGCTATTTTGTAAGAGCCAAAGTGTTTGGAGTGATCGTTTCGGTCATTGTTATTTTTGTACTTCTCTATTATCTCTATCAGGCCTACCTTAGCTAGGCTTCAGTTCCTGATTATTTTTATTTCTTCAATACCTATCGTAAATAGGCAACATGAATTGATTTCAAAAAGTAAAATTCATGGGAAATATAATCATGGGTTTTTCGTTAAACCTCAGCTATGCAAATACTAAAGCTGAGTTTTATTTCTATCTACTTGATACTTCCTTTCTTGTCCTTGGGGCAAAGTAAGGAACAAGGTAGTTTGTTGCCAACGTCACTAGCTCCTGCCGTACCCAAAAAGGTGCAGTCGGCTCATCGAATTAAATCTGTTGCGTTTAAGAAACCGAAAGTGCAGCATACAGCAAAGTATGAATACTATGTGCGCATTGAAAAGGCGGCCAAGCAAAAGCAGAAGATTTTGCGGAAACTTTCTAAACCCCAATATTCAAACCCTGCTCACTTTGGTCACAAGTGTTTGCCGAAGAAACGACCTTATTGGCGAATGAGGTACTGCAAGGAATGTGGCATAAGACATTAATCGCTCAATGCTTCAAATCGCCTATTGACGAGTTGAGACTTATTGTGACATTCAACCTCAAACTTTTTAACTTTGCATAATGATTTCTAAAAAAATTCTTTTGCTAGGTCTATTTTGTTTCGGAGGTATTTTGGCATTTGGCCAGAAGACACCTGATCAACCAACCTCTATGGAGCCGGTGTTCCCTAAAACAGATTATGCCCCAAAAGTAAAAGCAAAAAAGAAACCCAAGAAAGCCGGAGCCACGTACGATGCACGTAATAATTTTTATGATCGTAAAGAGGCGCAGGATAAGCAACGCATAAAGAGCGAGAAAAGTGGAAGCAAGCCTCAGTATTCAGATCCCGAATACTTTGGTCACAAGAGGCCACCTCGTAAGCGGGCAACCAACAAAATGAAATATTGCAAAGTGTGCGGCATTAGGCATTAAGCCTCAACCTTTATAATCCTTACCAGCACCACCAATATCCGAGTCGTTTTGCTTAGTTTGTCTTTAGACTAGATCTTTTTGACTTCTTCAAAGGTAATTGCAACGATAAAGCCATCTTCATTGGTGAGACTTACTCTTGGGTAATGGATACTTTGATCTTGAAGATTCCCTATTAATTAACAGTCAGAAAAACTAATTTCGTTCCTTAACTAAGGAACACGCATGAACCTCTCACGCTTTATTGAGCATACTAACTTAAGCCCAACGCTCACAGACAAAGATATTGATCGACTTATAGCAGAAGCGAAGGAGCATAATTTTCTGGTGTATGCGTTCCACCTTTTTGGGTTGTGCGAGCGAAGCGTGAGATCGGCAGGGAGAATATTATTTTGGTTACAGTAGCAGGGTTTCCGTTAGGATATAATATGACGGAGACCAAGTTGGATGAAATGAAGCGCGCGATAGATAATGGTGCAGATGAATTAGACGTAGTATGGAACGTCTCATCATTTAAAACCGGAATACCCTGGACGAAAATAGAAATTGCCAAGTGTGGCAAGCTTGCTCACGATCATCAGAAATTAGTAAAGGTGATTATTGAGACTGCCTACCTTAGCGATGATGAAATTATTACAGCAACAAAAATCTGCTGTGATGCCGGAGTAGATTTTGTAAAGACATCAACAGGCTTTGCTCCAACCGGGGCCAGTGTTGAGCACATCAGGCTAATAAAATCTTCTATTATGCCGGGTGTTGGCATCAAAGCTTCCGGAGGAATAAAAACAAAAGCGCAAGCGATTGCGATGATTGAAGCGGGTGCTTCTCGCATTGGTACGTCAGCTGGTATTAAGATTGTATCTGAATAATTATCCCAACTAAGGTGACCTTCATGCCCTTAAGCGGGTAACAATTATTAATTTCAGCCCCTAATCTTTTAAACTGTTTATACATGAGTGAATTTTTGTCAAACTTGTTTCCAACGGAGTCATCTATTCCGAAAGAGCATAATGTGGGTTCCTATTTAGAACAGCGAGAATACCTGATCAATGGAAAGCTACGAAAATGGCCTGGTACTTTAAATTTTGTTAGCAGCCCGGTATTTATAAAAGATGGAAACAGCTACAAGCAAAAAGTAATAGGGAGTACACCGTTGCTAACTAAACACGAAGCCCTTGATGCGTTGACTGCTGCAGTTGATGCCTATGACCTTGGACAGGGGGAGTGGCCTACAATGAGCGTAATGGATCGCATCCGTCATGTTGAAATCTTTTTGGGAAAGATGAAAGAGAAGCGTGCCGAGGTAGTGAAACTTCTTATGTGGGAAATCGGCAAGCCTTTGAAAGATTCTGAAAAGGAATTTGACCGCACGTGCGATTACATTGTTGATACCATTCGCGCATTAAAAGAACTGGATCGCGTTTCGTCAAAATTATCTGAAGACCAGGGATTCATGGCTCAGATCAGACGTGTGCCTTTGGGTGTAGCCTTGTGTATGGGGCCATTTAATTACCCTCTTAACGAAACGTTCACTACGTTGATACCTGCCCTTATCATGGGCAACACTGTTGTATTCAAACCAGCCAAGTTTGGTGTGTTGTTAATTCACCCACTGTTGGAAGCATTTCGCGAAAGCTTTCCTGCTGGAGTCATTAATATTATTTATGGCCGTGGCCGCGATACCGTAGGTGCCTTGATGGAGACGGGTAAGATTGACGTGTTTGCATTTATAGGAACGAACAAAGGCGCCAATGATTTGAAGAAACTGCACCCCAAGCCACATAGGCTAAAAGCTATTTTGGGATTGGATGCAAAGAACCCAGGAATAATTTTACCTGATGCAGATTTGGACAACGCAGTGAGTGAATGTGTGTTGGGTTCTTTATCTTTTAATGGTCAGCGCTGCACTGCGTTAAAGATTCTGTTTGTTCATAGAACTGTGGTGGATGAATTTAATAAAAAATTTACAGCGGAGATGGCGAAATTGAAGATAGGGATGCCGTGGGAGGCAGGAGTAAATATCACCCCGTTGCCCGAGCCAGGCAAAACTGACTACCTGAATGATCTTGTGCAGGATGCGAAAGAAAAGGGAGCAAAAGTTATGAATGACATGGGAGGGAATCACACCTATTCATTTTTCTACCCTGCGTTGCTTTATCCCGTCAATTCTTCGATGAATGTTTACCACGAGGAACAGTTTGGTCCAATCGTTCCGGTGGTGGCATACGATGATTTGGAAGAGGCGATCCAATATGTTGTAAACTCAAACTTCGGACAGCAAGTGAGTATTTTTGGAACAGACTCGAAAAAGATTTCACGAATGATTGATGCATTCGCCAATCAGGTGGGACGTATTAACCTTAACACTCAAAGCCAACGGGGCCCCGATTCGTTTCCGTTTAACGGAAGGAAGGATTCAGCTGAAGGAACTCTTTCCGTGTCTGATGCACTCCGTGTATTTTCAATTCGTACATTGGTAGCGGCCAAAGCCACTGACAACAACAAAAAGATTATTGGAAACATCATCAACAACAAAGAGTCTGTGTTTTTGAGTGCCGACTATATTATGTAGGTGAAAGTCACTCTCACATGCAATGATCCAACATATCACCATCATCGTCTCTGGAAAAGTGCAGGGTGTATTTTATCGTGCATCGGCAAAAGAGAAGGCCAAGGAGATAGGTGTAAAGGGATTAGTACGGAACGAACCCTCAGGTAATGTTTACATTGAAGCTGAAGCAACTGCTGAAGCGCTAACGGAATTTGTAGATTGGTGTAAAAGCGGCCCAGCTCGCGCACAAGTACAACATGTTGAAGTTGTGCGTGGAGAAGAAAAAGGGTTTAAAAGTTTTGATATCTTGAGATAAGAATCGTTGATTTAGCTCCACAGTTTTTCTGGGTAGACGCCTTTCTTCACCAGTTCAATGATCTTAGTGGAGACTACATCTTTGTCTTCCTGGTAGGTAACGCCAAACCAGATATTTCCTCCTGATATTACTTTTATTTTTCCTTCATTGCGCTTGATCATTTCATTTGCAATAATGGGAATAAAGAACTCTGATTTTAGATTCTGGTGGTTGGCTTTCAAGAATTCATCAAATAACCTTTGAGACAGGTCAAAAACATTTGGATGAAAACCCCAGAAATTCATTGATGTTGGGGTTTCCGGTGAGAGGACCAGATCACCGTCTTTTTCTTTAGCGATTATTTTCCCATTTTCTTTGACAATGGTCGTACGCTCTACTACAGTTTTTAAAAATCCATTTTTATCCCGTTCACCACATCCACGCGATACACTTCCGTGTTCAGACAAAACATTTTTTAGCGTAAAGCCTACCATGGCATGAGCCCCACTTGTTTCATTAGTAAAGAAATCGGCAATGGATTGAAACGCATCACGCCCGTAAAAATCATCCGCATTGATCACGGCAAAGGGCTCATGAA
>JAENVX010000120.1 GCA_016650355.1 Bacteroidia bacterium
GATCCATTGAAGTATCCGCTCACCAGATTGTTTAAATAAAATTTTGTGTACTTGTCTTTGCTTATTAACGGAAAGTATTCGTGCGTTTTGCCATAGGCTTTATAACCAACAAAACCCTTCTTCTCCAAAATACGCGTGATGGTTGAGACTGTGTTATAGGCAGGTTTTGGTGAAGGCATTTGTTCAACAATATCTTTTACAAATGCTTTTTCAAGCGTCCATAAAATCTGCATAATCTGGTCTTCTGCTTTCGTAAGTTCTTTCATTCCGCTCGTCATAACTATCAATTACGTTGTAAAACTAAATAATTAGTTATCGAAAGCAAACTTATTGTGTAAATGGTGAAAAAGGACTTATTTCAGCTTATTTCGAAGGATAAGGATAGCAGTTTTTTCTTGCATCCAATGTTGATACACCGAATCAGGAACCATCGGACGGAAGTCGAGTGCTCCTAAAAGGATGTCTTCATCGCCATCTTTATCAAAATCTGCTGCCTCCAATTTTAACCATCGACCAGACTTTGCAAGTTCCGTTGTGTGTGGGATAAGGTGATTCTCTACGTTTTCGAAAAAAATAAATCCATCTTCATAATGGTTTTTGAAATCCGGAAAAAATGAAATAGCAGCGATATCAAGGTCTCCATCTCCATCAAAATCTCGTGCCAGCGCTTCGGAAGCTCCATACATAGGATGAAACCAGGTTTCAGTAAAATTATCATGACCTGTATTCATGAAAATTCTTACACCATGATAGGGCTTGAGGATCATGGTTAAGTCTGCATTGTCTCCATTAGTGTATAAGATATCGTAGAGTCCATCATGGTTGAAATCGGCAACATCAAAATAACTGGAACCGTATACCGGTGGGAAGCGAAGTAACAGCTTGAACTTAAACTCAAAATCACCCTTGTTGGTAAATAGAATAATCTTCTCGTCCGCTTGCGCAGTCATAGCAAGAATATCAGGTAAGCCATCATCATTAAAATCTTTCACCACAACTTTTCGCGTACCTGGTTGAGCATTGATCACTCTTTTGACATACCCATTCTCTGTATTTTCATAAACCAGCAATGCTCCGGTAAAATTACCAAACGAGCACACCACAAAATCTTCGCGGCCATCGCTGTTCAAATCAATTTTCTCAAAATGAACCGGGCGCTTTAGCGAATCGATCAAAGTTGTTGGCAACCTGGTATCATTCGGTAGTGAGATTATTTTGCCTTCAGCCTGATCGTTGGGATC
Organism: Bacteroidia bacterium; assembly: GCA_016650355.1. Lineage (GTDB taxonomy): Bacteria > Bacteroidota > Bacteroidia > Cytophagales > Cyclobacteriaceae > ELB16-189. The sequence continues at coordinate 1,242 of JAENVX010000120.1, forward strand.
CATATTCCCCATCAACGAAAAATATAATTCAGATACGTTTTGAAAATTGATATAAGAGGGTGGGCTGCTTAATGGAAAAGAATCTTTGGGAACAAAGTTTTTGTCGAGTTTGAACAATCTGGATTGTCGGGTTCCTACGAAGATATTTTCACTCACGGTATCCACTTCAAGCATTGTTACTAATGGATTACCATACTGGCCCGGCAATTTAAATTTTGAGACTTCGAATTGAGTTAGTTCTTTGGTATTGCTGCGCTCAATTAATGGAAGGGTGTCGGGAGCATTTTTGTCAAAATAATTACAGATGTGTTCCCATTCTTTTTCCGTTACCACCGGACCTGCTGGCAAAGTGCTTAAGAACGTTAACAAATCATCTGGCTGCACATCGTTTGAATAGTCATAAGTTGACAGTCCAAGGTATATGCCCATTTTAGGCAATACATTTTTTTTCCAGGTCTTTTTGTCCAACAAGGCTGGCTCCGGAAACAAATGGCAACTACTACAATATTGCCGTGCCAACTTATTCTCAAGTTGCGATTGCGTTTGACACGACCAGCAAAAAAGCGCAAAACAAAAAACAAGTATAGGGCGGAATAACTTAACCAACATCAGCTTTTAGTAATTGGTAGTGAAACAATAGCTGAGAATATTCGCACCCATTTGTAAAGCTTGCTGTCTCTTTTCTTCGGGATCATTGTGAATGCGTGCATCTTCCCAGCCGTTGCCCAGATCACACTCAAATGAATAAAAAACTACAAGACGGCCTTGATACAATAATCCAAATCCTTGAGAAGGTTTACCGTCATGTTCATGTATTTTGGGCAACCCTTTGGGAAAGTCAAACTTTTGATGGTAAAGCGGATGATCAAATGGTAACTCTACTAACTCAAGCTCCGGAAATACTTTTTTTAGCTCTATGCGAATAAACTTATCGAATCCGTAGTTGTCATCGATGTGCAAAAAACCTCCACCCATAAGATAGGTGCGTAAATTGGCTGCTTCTTCCATTGAAAAAATTACATTTCCGTGTCCTGTCATGTATACATAAGGATAAACGAATAAGTCGGAGCTTCCCACCTCCACGACATCTTCTTCTGGCTTCAGGTTGGTTCCTAATTCCTTATTTGAAAACTTGATCAGGTTAGGTAAGGCAGTTTTGTTAGCATACCAATCTCCCCCTCCATTGTATTTAAGCTTGGCAATTTTAATCTGATTTTGCCCTAAGAGGCTAAATGAGCTTAAAGAAAAAGCAATAACAATGAGTAATTTCGGATAAATGGTTACCAAAGGATGGTGCAACGACATAGAAACTTGAAATATTTAATTTAATACGTTAAACCTTTGTCACTTTAATCAATCAAAGCTCCCAAATGACTTCTAAAACTAACTTTAATATGAAAAACTTACGCAATTACGTTAAAAAAATGGCCTTTGGGATGGTTACTCTGACAGCTGTGTTCATATGGTCATGTTCTGACGAAGAGACTACAGTAGTAACTTCATCTGATACTCAAAACGTTCAAGGCGAATCTGTTACAGACTCTTATTTTGATGAATCCAACGATTTCTCAACCATAGCAGTTGCAGGAACCTCAGAAACTTTTACCGGAAGAACGGAAAACGGCCGAACAAATGGAGAAGTGAAGGGATTGGGAGATATCGATAATCGACTTTCTTGTGCAGTAGTAACTGTTGTAAAAGATGTCAACAGTTCGGTCAGTACTCCAAGAGGAGTAATAACAATTGACTTTAAAGACGGTTGCACAGATCCTAAAGGGAATATTAGAAAAGGTAAAATCATAGTTACATACGATGGAAGGCGCTTCATGCTTAACTCTAAAATAATTACAACCTTCAACGGCTATTCTGTAAATGGAATTAAAATAGAGGGAACAAATACGTTGACCAACCTAACAGCCAATCTTGAATCGGCTCCAAAGTTTAAGACAGAAGTGGTAGGTGGTAAAGTAACTTTTGTTGATGGTAAAACCGCTACACGCGATCATGTGCTGACACGCGAATGGACACGTGCACAGAACCCTACACAAGATTCCTGGAAAGTTGAAGGCAGTGCCACCGGGTCAAACCGTGAAGGAGTTAGCTATCAGATGGAAATTACAAAGGCCCTGGTTTATAAAAGATCATGTGTTGCAAGTAAAGTATTTGTGGCTGTGGAAGGAACAAAAAAATTTACAAGCGGAGATAGAACCATGACCATTGATTTCGGATCAGGTGATTGTGATAACAAAGTAACGGTAACGGTTAATGGCGTTTCGAAGGAAGTGGAGATTAAAGCGGATGGTTCGAACTAGTAATTAAATCAATAGAAGTTTAGAAGCCTTGTCCTGACCTATCGGGACAAGGCTTTTTTTATTTAATCTTTTGTTCACTAAAACGGATATGTGATAAAAATTATAAATAATTTCTTTGTCTATTAAACCTTTTGTGATCAATGCACTCTAATCACAAAACAAAAAATTAATTAGCCATGAAAACAAAATTTAAAATTACCTACGTGCTTGCCATTCTGATTTCCGTTTTTCTGATTTCTTGTAACGATGGCAAGTTTAACTTTACCTCGAACGATACTGAGAATGTTCAAAACGAAGCATTATCTGATTCGTATGCCGATGATGCAGATGACATTGCCAGTGTTGTAATGTCATCGGACGATGCAACCCTAAATGGGAAAGTATCCACTACTGGCCGAAGAGTATTTAAGGTTGCCGACATTGCCAAGCGCCTGGATTGCGCAGAAGTTTCAATTGAGACAGACGGCAACCCTGACACACCAAGCGGAACAATAACCATTAATTTTGGAACTGGCTGTACCGATGCGCGGGGTAATGTGCGTAAGGGAATTATCCGCATCAAATACAATGGACGTAGGTTTCTTGCGGGGTCAACATCAGAAACTACCTTTGAGGGCTATTCAATCAATGATATTCAACTTGAAGGCACGCGCACAGTAACAAACATTACTGGAAGCACGGAAGAGTCTCCCAAATTTACAATCACTTTAACGGGTGGAAAATCAACCTGGCCTGATGGAACGTTTGCAACGCGCACAGTCACCCGTACCCGTGAGTGGATACGTGCAAGCAATCCGCTGAGTGATTTATGGATCGTTACCGGTAATGCTTCGGGCGCCAACCGCAAAGGTGA
>JAENVX010000121.1 GCA_016650355.1 Bacteroidia bacterium
AAACTCGCCATCAAACCTTTGGTGTTGGTGTTTATCGTCAGTGCCTTTACGTATGTTTTGATTGAGCAGAGTATCATGAGTTGGTTGCCGACCTTTAATAGTAAAGTTCTTCACCTGCCCTAATTAGTTTTTTTATGATTACCGAATTTGATGCATTGTCTGAGTCTGAGGTAGAGCTGATGCATAAAGCGCCTATCTTGGTTTGCATCATGGTTGCTGGTGCTGATAACCATATTGATCAGAGAGAAATGGAAGAGGCCATTAGTCTTGCAAAGAAAAAGAGTAAAAAACACAAGTCGTTGTTGAAGGAGTATTATACTACTGTTGGAGAAGATTTCGAGGACAAAATTAAAATTATTGTTCAAGGTTTTCCTGTTGAAGCAGAGCAGCGTAATGTTTTAATAATGAAAGAATTAGAACTTATTAATGTGATCCTACCTAAGGTAGAAAAATCTTTTGCTATACAGTTTTATGAAAGTCTCAGAGAAATTGCTCAAAAGATCGCAGAATCTTCAGGAGGAATGTTATGGATGAATTCTATTGGTGAAGAGGAAGCTAAATTTGTGAGTTTGCCGATGATTAAGAACCCGGCAATCTCATAAAGGGATGGCCCAGTCCGATAGCACTTTTTTTGGCAGTTCAGTAGTTCCATTCCGGCTGGTTTTTTTAATGTGGCTTGCCTTTAGCATTGAATTTTTTTATGGTATTGATCTTGGCTTTTTAGGAATTAAACCGAGATCATTAGCGGGCATCTTAGGAATCTTCACCTCACCGATGATTCATGGTGACTTGGCTCATCTTATTTCTAATACACTTCCATTATTATTTCTGGGCTCTGTATTATTTTTCTTTTACGAACGAATAGGGAGGATCGTCTTTTTTCGATGTTATTTCTATACCAATGTTCTTGTTTGGGTATTGAGCCCAAGAGTTTCATATCATATTGGCGCTAGTGGTTTGATTTATGGATTATCTGCATTTTTAATCTTCTTTGGTCTTTTAAGAAGAGACTTTGTTTCACTCTTAATATCCGTTGCTATTATTTTTATATACGGAGGAATTTTTTACGGCATATTGCCCACTGATCAACGGATTTCATGGGAGTCTCATTTGGCTGGCGCTTTGGTTGGAACTGTTACAGCTTTTAACTTGGCAGATAAAAAAAGAATAGGTTAATGGATGCTGCAGCAAAGGAAATACTAACAAAGTTAAAAGCAGGAAAATATGATCCTGTCTATGTTCTTCAAGGGGAGGAAACATTTTACATTGATTTGATTGCCGACTATATTGAAGCCCATGCTATACAAGAATCTGAACGAAGTTTTAATCAGGTAATTGCGTATGGAAAAGATTTGACCGTTGCAGCTATCCTAACAAATGCGAGAAGATTTCCTATGATGGCACCCCGTCAACTTGTTATAGTCCGGGAGGCTCAGGAAATTATTGATCTTCAGAAAGAAGTAGGGTCTAAGCTAATGCTGGACTATATAACCAAGCCCGTTCCTTCCACGATACTGGTGCTTTGTCATAAACACAAGACGCTTGACAAAAGGAAAGAATTAGGAAAGAAAATTGATAAATTAACTACCTCCGCAACGTTCAAGAAAACCTATGAGAACCAGTTGCCCCCATTTGTTTCAGAATACGTTAAAAACAATGGTTATGCCATTGATGAGGCTGCGGTTCGTATTTTATGTGAATATGTTGGTAACGATTTAAACCGAATGGCAAATGAAATAGATAAGGTGTTGATAGTAGTGCCTGCAGGAGAATCGATTACTGCAGATAAGGTAATGAGCCAGGTTGGGATAAGTCGAGAGTACAATATTTTTGAGCTTCAAAAAGCGTTGATCCAAAAGGATTCTTTTGCGGCTGGCAAGATTGTCAACTATTTTGAAAGTAACACCAAGAAGAATCCTGCAATCCCACTAGTTGCATTTTTATATTCCTTCTTTAGTAAACTATTGGTTGCGTCTACAGCCTCCGATAGAAGTGAGAGTGGATTGGTTAGTTCGCTCAAAATCAGCCCTTACGCTGTTAGAGATTATAGTGCTGCTTTACAACGATATGATACCTTAAAGATATTGGAAAATATATCAAGCTTGAAGCAAGCCGACCTTAAACTAAAAGGTGTGAATTCAGGATCAGAAACTGAAGGACAAATTTTAAAAGAGTTAGTCTTTAAGCTTATGTATTGAGCAACTGAATATTTATTATTCCGTTTATTCAATTAATCGTAAGGCGCTACCTAATCCTTACCATTGAACGCCTAGCGAAAAAAAATGATCTTAGTCGTGAATCCGCAGTATTGGGTTGTTGGGAATTATTGATTATAGAGTTTTATTGATTATTTTTGAGTCCATGCAATTCATTTTTTTGACTACCGCATGGGATAAATTTTTTAAACTGAAGTCTGCAATTTTATTAAGATTTCGTAGTTCTATCAAAAAACCTTTAATGAAGAGGATAACCTTCTTAGTCATCTGCTTTGTTTTTTCCGTCAGTGTATTTTCCCAAGACTTATTATCTCAAACTAAGTCTGAACGCCTTTTTAGTAGTGGTATTACCTTGATGGAACACGGAGAATACGGAGCAGCGCGAGTTGCCTTCTCCGAATTTTTATCCACTTCACTTCAGCAAGATTTGAAAAGGGGGGATGCTGAATACTATAAGGCTTTCTGTGCGGTGAATTTATTTCAACCTGATGGCGAAAAACTAATCGAAAATTTCATTGCTCAAAATGATAATCATCCGAGATCAACCACTGCCTATTTCGATCTGGCAAATTTCTATTATACCGAAAAGAATTATGTGAAGGCATCAAGCTATTTTGCTAAGACTGATCTCATTGCCCTTAGCGCAGAACAGCAAAATTCTGGTCGCTTCAAATGGGGTTATAGTTTATTCAACCAAAGGAAATTGAAAGATGCTTTGGATGAATTTAATTTTATTAAAACACAGGGCGGACAATATGGTCCAGCCTCAAGCTACTATGCAGGTTTTATAGAATACAGTCAGGCAGAATATGATATTGCCCTTACTGATTTACAGCGTGCAGAGCAAAGCCCAGCCTATTCCTCAATCGTTCCATATTTGGTGGCCAATCTTTACTATAAGCAGAGGAATTACGACCAGCTTTTGAGTTATGTGTCCGCTGTTAAGTCGATAGAGAACTTGGCGAACCAGGACGAGATTTCATTACTTTCAGCGGAAGCAAACTTTAAAAAATCAGATTATCAAAATGCGCTTGAAGGTTATCAGGAGTATTTGGAAGACAGAAAAGGGAGCATTGATAAAGGAGTTTTATTTCGAGCTGGCTATTCCGCTTTTTCAGTGGGTGAAGATGATGCCGCGTTGGATTGGTTGAAACAATCTGCTTTGGATAATGACTCGATCGGATACTATTCATCTTATTTTCTAGGGTCTCTTTATTTGAAAATGAATCAAAAGACATTGGCTATTACAGCATTTGAGAATGCGCGCAATTTTAAATCTGACAAGAGAATAGTAGAGGAGAGCACTTTTCAAGCGGCAAAGTTATCCTATGATCTTTTGCTTCCCGATAAGGCAATCACTGAGTTTGAAAAATTTGTTAGTGATTTTCCGGCAAGTGTTCATGCAACAGAAGTGAAGGAATTATTGTCGCATGCATACCTAAATGCAAATAATTATAACAAAGCAATTGAATACATAGAGTCTTTTCCCAAACGAAATCAAAATCTAGATAGAGCTTACCAAAAAGCTACGCTTCTTAAGGGTATTGAATTGTTCAATATGGAAGATTATCCTAATGCTGTTCATTTATTTGAAAAATCACTATTATTTCCAATTGATCAGAAATATGTTGCAGAAGCAAGTTTTTGGTGTGGAGAATCTTACTCAATAGGAAAAAAATATGAGCAGGCTGCTGTGCATTACCTTACGATTATTGGCTTAACTAAATTTCAAGATATTGAAATTATTACTAAAACTCGTTATGGATTGGGCTATAGCTACTTTAATCTGTATCAATATGATCGTGCACTTATAAGTTTTAGAGAGTTTGTTAATAAGTCGACTAAGGCCAATCCTAACTATGTGGATGGAATCATCCGACTTGGAGATTGCTACTATGTTACCAAATCATATCCTGATGCTCTGTCAAATTATAGAAGAGCAATACAGCTCAATTCCGTTGATCGAGATTATGCTCATTTGCAAACTGGAAATATACTAGCAATTCAACGAAAGTATGTGGAAGCAGCGGGAGAGTTAGAGCAGGTCATTAAGAATTATCCGCAATCAAGATTTATTGATGAAGCAATGTTCAAAAGATCAGAGCTTGATTTTGAGCAAGGAAATTATTTAGCTTCCGTGTCAGGTTATACAAAGTTGATCAATACCGGCAAATCTTCTCGGTTTTTGCCGTATGGATATTTGCGCAGGGCAGCGTCCTATTATAACCTCAAGGATTACAATAAGACCTCCAATGACTATATCGCCATAATTGATCAATTCCCTGCCCATCCACTTACCAACGATGTTCTCTTGCCATTGCAGGAGGCATTAAATCTGGCCGGTCGCGCGGGAGAGTTTGACGAATACATGTCCCAGTTTAAAACAGCCAACCCAGGAGCTAAGGGTATTGAAATCGTAGAGTTTGAATCCGCTAAAACATTGTACTTCAATCAGGATTATCCAAAGGCAATTGCAAGTTTTGGTAGCTATGTTGTTTCCTACCCGGATAGCCCTCGATTGACAGAGGCAGAGTATTATCAAGCAGAATCATTTTATCGACTAAAAGATATACCCAAGGCTCTAGAGATTTATTACAGGCTAAAGACAGATCAAACATTTCTTTTTGCGAGTAGGGTAACCGCCCGGATTGCAGAGTTGGAATTCAAACAAGGTCGATTTGAAAAGGCAATTCCTGAATTTCATAGGTTGGCTAAGATTGCCGCCAATAAGAAGGAACAGTACAATGCCTGGTCTGGTTTAATGGAGTCTCACTATTTTCTTGCCCAGTACGATTCGGCTTTTTTTTATGCGCAAGAAATTATCAAGAACGGAAATGTAAATGCGAGTGCACAAAATAAGGCATCGGTGTTCATAGGTAAATCAGCAATGGCCAAGGGAGACTATGACGCAGCTAAAGATGAATTTATCAATACGTTGAATACTGCGCAGGATGAATACGGGGCGGAAGCAAAATATTTATTGGCCGAAATATTTTACCTGAACAAAGACCATAAACAGTCCAACGAAACTCTGGTGGATCTTAAAAGCTCTTTTTCAGCGTATACTTATTGGGTAGGAAAAGCATTCCTTCTGATGGCTGATAACTATAAAGCCATGGGAGAGATTTTTCAGGCAAAAGGTACTTTGAAATCATTGATTGAGAATTTCCCACTTCAACATATAAAAGATCAGGCAGAAGGCCGCTTGAAAAAGATAGAAGAGGCAGAGCTTAAGAAGCAAAGTGAATTGAACATTGACACAACCAATAATCAAAGAAATTGATGGATCAATTTGTGCAATATAGTAGGTGGCCGAGTATCTTAATTGGTTTTTTACTCATGTTGATTCCTTATGCAGGAATTGCTCAGGAACAATGGGAAAGTGAGGGAGAAATTGAAAATGTAGAGATCGAGATTTTAAAAGAGCGACAAATAGTTTTGCCAAGAGCAATTCGAAACTTTGAAAAGGTGCCACCAAGACCTATTGAACCTATTGATCCCGAAATCACCTACGAGTTTACTAATTTGAGATTCAATGTGTCTGAATATAATCCACAAATTCGACCCTTGAAGTTAAAAACAGAAGAATTGAGTAAAATTTACGGCAACTATTTAAGTGCTGGTTTTGGTAACTACGCTTCCCCTTATTTGGAGGCCTGGTTCAACACCAAGCGAGATAAAAATAAGTCTTACGGAGCCCATATCTACCACCAAAGCTTTGGCAAGGGACCAGTTGACGACAAGAATTCGGCTAGTACAAATTCAACTATTTCTGTTTTCGGAAAGTCTTATACTAAAACATTAGCTAGCGGTGGATTCATAAACTATGAAAATATTGGAGGATATTTTTATGGCTATAGGCCCACTACCGTTGAATTGGACAGGGAAAATTTTAAACAGTCGTACAATATTAGCAAAGTTGGGGTGGAAATTGAAAACGTTAAACCTTCAGATTTTAATTTTGATTTTAAGGCTGGGTTTAGTTACCTGGATGACTATTACAAAGCAAAGGAAAGCGAGGTAGCACTTAATTTTAAAAGTGATTATTCTATTTCAGAAACAAGTAAAATCGATTTTGCAGCAGACTATTTTCTTGTCGCGCGTAAAGATTCCCTTAGAGATGCAGCCCCTAGGCACTTGCTTAAGGTTAGACCAGCGTATACGTTTGAAGCAATCGATAAACTTTGGTTGACCATAGGATTAAATACAGCAATTGAGAATGATACCCTTGGGAATGCTAAGTCATTTCATGTATATCCTAACCTTAAAGCAAACTATAAACTGGGTGAATCAGTTGATGCTTATGTTGGAGTAACCGGGGATATGGACAAGGTTTCCCTTCATACCCTATCAGGTGAGAATTTATGGGTGAATAAAAATCTTGACATCTTTCATACAAATAGATCAATTGATTTTTTTGGAGGAATAAAAGGAAAGATTGGGAGGAAGGCTGGCTTTGGAGCGGGTTTTTCTTATGCCAATCTAAAGGGACTTTATTTTTATCAGAATTCAAATATTAACCGCACAAAGTTTAACGTCATTTACGACAATGGCAATACACAACGCACGAATTTTTTCGCTGAATTAAATATTACACATGCAGAATTCGTCAAGGTAAATTTGCGAGGCGATTATTTCAATTATTCTACGGATGAGCTTTTGGAGGCTTACCACCGGCCAACGTATCGGGCTACATTAAATACTTCTTCCAACATATATAAAAAGTTACTTTTAAATATTGATTTCATTGCGCAAGGCGGGTCGAAGGCATTCGATTCAGAAACATTGAAAATAGTGGAGCTATCGCCTGCCCTTGATCTTAATGTTAAGGTAGATTATTTTGTATCAAAACAGTTTTCGGTATTTCTAAAATTGAATAATCTGTTATCAACTGAGTATCAGGTTTATTTGAATTATCCAGTGCGAGGTTTTCAAGCGATGGGGGGCATTAGCTGGAGTTTCTAGTGCTATTATTTGAAGAAATTTAGGTTATTTTTGTATTACACCCGTAAAAACCAAACCGATGGCTAAGCGCAAAAAGACTAACGAAGATCTTCCCGATGAAAACATTGAGAACACCAATGACTCCGATAACTTCGGTTTACCGGATATCGAGTACAAGCCAATAGATAGGGCAGAAGGTGGTTCACAGGATTTAGCTGAGGAGCAAATTGTTTCGGAACCTGAGCAACAAGATTCTGATTCGAGAATAAGTCAATCGGAAGATCAATCAAGCGGAGAGCAGGGCTACGTGTATACTCCACCAGCTGAAGAAAAATCGAAGGCGCCAATAATTATCGGTCTTGTGATAACTGCGGTAGTAGTAATTGCAGGATTTTTGATCTATAATTTTGTTTATAAGCCAAAAGTTGAAAAGGAAAAGCAAGAGCAGCTGGCCAAGGTAGCAGCGGCTAAAAAGGCAGCAGATGCCGCAAGGTTGGCAAAAGAAAAGGCCGAGGCTGAACGCCTTCAAAGAGAAGCAGACGAAGCTGCAAAAGCACTGCCTGTAGACGGAACTATTGAGATACTAACTGGTCGAACCAGGCGTTATTATGTTGTCATCACCAGTTCCATTGATGCGGATCTTAGCATGGATTATGCGAAGAAGTTAAGTGCTAAAGGAGTAAGTACTAAAATTATTCCGCCCTTTGGGAAATGGAAATTCAATCGGTTGTCGATTGGCGACTACGATACTTTTGCGTTGGCTCAAACAAATGCTGATGTTGCGAAAGCAGAATATGGCGATGGCGTATGGGTGATAAAGTATTGAGCAAGATTTTAATAATTAATTCACAAAGGCCTCAAGCAACTGAACTACTAGCCTCAAGTTAGACAAATTATGCTTGAAGCTTGTGGCCAGAAGCTTGGAGCTAATAATGACCTTATATTTTTTAAACTACTATGATATTAGCTCAGATTATTACTAACCAAGAAATACCAACTGATCAGGCGATATCAGTTTGGGAGTTGGCCAAGGCGGGGGGAGTGCTTATGATCCCAATTGTGTTAGCTTCCTTTATAGCGATTTACATATTCGTGGAAAGAATTCTCACCATCAATAGAGCAAACCAAAGTCCAGATGTCTTCATGGGAAAAATTAAAGATCTGGTATTAAAAGGTGATATGAATGGAGCTAGAATATTGTGTGCTCAATTTGATACGCCCGTAGCGAGAATGATTGAAAAGGGTGTTTCGCGAATTGGTAGCCCGTTAAAAAATATTGAAGCCTCGATAGAAAACGTTGCGAAAATTGAGCTATTCAAATTAGAAAAAAACTTATCTGTTATTGCTACTGTTTCTGGGGCTGCGCCCATGATGGGATTTTTGGGAACCGTAATAGGTATGGTACAGGCTTTTATTTCCATTGCTCAGGAGGAAGGCTCTGTGAGCCCCAAACTTCTTGCGGATGGTATTTACACAGCCATGATCACTACGGTTGCTGGGTTGATTGTAGGCATCATTGCGTACTTAGGGTATAACTACCTTGTGACGAGAGTATCCAAGGTTGTACATAAAATGGAATATTCGTCAATTGAGTTTATTGACCTGCTCCAGGAACCGCGGTAGAGATATGAACCTTCAGACCAGAAATAAAGTTGATGCAGCTTTTAGTATGTCTTCGATGACAGATTTAATTTTCCTGTTATTGATATTTTTCATGCTTACTTCATCTTTTGTAACACCTTCTGGCTTGCCTGTAAACTTGCCCTCCAGTAAGGCAAGTACGATTGAGGTACAAAAGGTTTCAATAACTGTCACCAAAGATCTTCTGTACTATATTGATGATCGGCAAGTCACAAAAGCATCTTTAGAATCTGTTTTAAAAACTAAGCTTGCTCGCCCGGAAGGCGTGGTTATCCTCCACATTGATAAGAGTGTTCCTTGGGAAGACGGAGTTTATGTGGCGGGTATTGCCGCTTCACTAAAAGCTAAAGTTTCAATTGCCACCGTTCCGAAATGATATGAACGACCAGCAGGAAAAAAAGAATAGAAAAATAGCGATGATGACCTCTCTGGGCATTCATTTGGCTGTGCTTCTCCTTTTCCTTTTTCTGATGGCATGGCGTGCACCAAATCCACCTTTCCCCGAGTATGGCATCGAATTGAATTTTGGATTAGACAATCAAGGTTCTGGTGATATTCAACCTGAAACTCCAGTGAGTGCTGAAGAGAATCCTGATGATGAGCCATTGACAGATGAATCTAATGTAGATCCTCTTGAGGACCAAAAGGAAGAGGTTAAGCCCGTAGAGGAAGTTATAGAACAGCCGGTATCAACTGAGGAAAGCCCGATCGTGGTTAAAGAAACTAAAAAGGAGCCGGTCGTTAAGCCAGTAAAAGAGGATAAGAAGCAGGAAAACGCAGAGGAAAAAGTAAAAATTACGGAAACAAAACCCATCGATGATAGTGGAAATCCAAAGCAAGCCAATCAGGGGGATGATAAAAATAAAGTAGGAGACAAAGGAAATGAAGAAGGCTCGTTAGACGCCAAGGCTTTGTATGGCAAACAAGGTGGAGGTGGAGGCGGTGTTGGTCTAGACCTTGCAGGGTGGAACTGGGATCAAATTCCTAAGCCCAATATCCCTAACAATGAATCGAATGGTAAAATAATTTTTGAAATAAAGGTGGATGACAATGGAGAAATCATCAGCTACCGGGTGCTGGAAAAGACACTAAGTATTGAGGCAGAAAAGGCGTGTAAAGAAGCAATAGAGAAGTTAACATTTAGTAAAAAATCGGGTGCGGCAGTTCCAGATGTTTCAATCGGTAAGATTACCTTTGTTGTTCGGACTCAATAATTCATTCTAATTGGTCTTGTACAGACCTTCTGCAACTTTTTCTGTTATGTTTTTTGGCCCAAAATAAGTGAGGTTGACAGACAACCAATTAATAAATCCAGGTATAATCTCTGCCTTGCCTTTCAACATACCAGCAATTCCGATTTTAGCGACAGCCTCTGGTTTCATACTAAATTTCTCAGCTCTCTCTTTCAAACTATCCATACCGGCTCTATCAACAAAACCTGTTGAGGTTGCCCCTGGGCTAAGGCAGGAGACGGATACTGTAGACTTTTTCAACTCCATCCTCAATCCTCTTGTAAATAGAACAACAAATGATTTAGAGGCTGCGTAGGTGGCAAGGGTTGGCACTGCTTGATACGCTGCCGTGCTGGCAACATTTAATATGAAGGACTTTGGTTGTTTTTTTAGCTCCGGTAACAACATATAGCAAAGGCTGACCAATGTATTCATATTAAGATTCATCATGTTGGTCAATTCCGCCAGGCTGGCTTTTTCAACAGGACTCCAGACTCCATAGCCTGCATTATTGATGAGCATATCGACCTCGAACGAATTTTTATTCAACCATGATTTAACTGATAGATGAGCATCTGGAGTTGAAAGATCCACGGGTAAGAACTCAGCTCTAATGTTAAACTCCTTACGAAGTTCAGAACATAGATTGGCGAGCTTTTCGGCAGAGCGCGCAACAAGGAGGATGTCATGTTTACGACTTGCTAATTCTCGTGCAAGGCAAAGGCCAATGCCTCCGCTGCCACCGGTGATGAGTGCGAACGCCACTGAGTTATTTGTTGGTGAGCGTCATTAGGCGCTGATAAAGCATTGGTTTGCTTTGTGAGGATTTCGGAATAAATTTTCCGCAGATGATCGGAACATACATCACTCGCCTTCGACTTCTTTCCCCGATAAAAGGCGATTGAGCAACACGGTGCCAAAGGCGGCCATCATGCACTGTTAAATCTCCGGCCTCAACATTCAGGCCCACCTCCTTTTTGTCTGGCGCATGGCTGACGAAATAAACTTTCTTGAACAACAAAGTTGCTAAACCTTTGTTATGTGTTCCCGGAATTATTCTTAACCCTCCGTTGTCGGTAGATGAATCATCAAGATGAAACCCAACATTAAGCATAGGCATTACTTTCTGTCCGTAAAAAATATCGCGAAGTGCATCTGTATGCCAACCTAGTTGAGAGTAGTTGCTATTTTCCGTATTGACATAATGGTTGAAAACAAGACCATCTTTTTCAGTCTCCCCAATCCTTCCCTCATGGCTGCCAATAAAGCCAAACAATGTCTTAAGGCGCTCATCTTTTAAAAGTTTAGAAAAGAGATCACTATGCTGGTTGAGGAAGGCAAAACGCTGAACAATTTTCCTTCCGTCTACATCGGTCCCATATTTAATAGGAACTCCGTTTATGGATTTAACATCCTCCCGAATCCATTGATCCTGAATTTTAACTGATTCCTCCAAAAGTTCCTTGACCCTTTCCCGAGATATAAAATTTTTAAAATGGATGAACCCATTATGTTCAAAAAACTCCATCTGCTCCACAGAAAGTTGATCGCCCAATGAAAATATGGGATATTTGGAGTTTAGCGATTCCGAGCCATTTTTTGCCATACATTGATTGTTAGCGAAGATTAACCTCAAATTAAGAGAATATTAACTTAAAGTCTGTAACGCAATATCTAAATAATCGGCTAAACATCAGTTATTATTTTTTTAGCCAGTTTAGTAGATAAATGTGAGGGCATAGACAATCATCTCTTTATGAGATATGCAGAATGAAATTTCCTGATAATAGAATAAATAATCCCAGCGAATAATGGAGCCGACAAGACATCAATGGTGTAGTGAACATGCTGCCATAGGATAAGAAACCCGACAAGAATGGAGGCGCTTAATATGAAAATCTTACGGAGTTTGTTTTCCTCAATCAGAAATAGTAAAAAAAGCGTTGATACATGCCCTGAAAAAAATAGATCTTTAAGGTACACCACATTACCATATGCTGCTTTGGTGATTAGAGGGTCTATTAAGGGGATGATTCCTTGTGGAGGCTCTAGTGTTACAAAATACAAGGTTACTATTCTTACCAAATTAATACCGATATAACTCTCGATCCCAAGGAGTATGGCATGTGGTTTTGAATAATTAAAATATATGGTGAGTAAGAGAGTGAAATAGATAAGCCCGAAAATTACCCACGACCAATCTTTAGGTTCTAGAAGACTTAGAATAAAGTCATTTAATAATAGGCCTGGCTTTGGCAGTAAAATTTCGTTAAAGAAATAGGGGAGAAACAGGATGATCAGAATGCCAACAAATCCAGCGGCTATTAAATGGATTCGAAAGCTTTTGTTACTCAGCGCTTGTTTCCAACTGAGGGGTTTACTCATTAATGATGATTAGATAGTAATTTTTCTTTCCCTTCTGAGCAAGCAAATATCGATCTTGAAGGAGTTTGAAGTCGGGCTTTTGATTAGGATCACTAACCTTTATTTTGTTAATGCTGACACCACCGCCCTGAATCATTTTGCGTGCCTCACCTTTTGAGGAAAAAATTTTCCCTTGTGTGATCTCTGATAACAAATCTGTAAGAGAGGTAGCACTTTCAAATTCTGATTTACTAATAGTAGTTTGTGGAACTCCCTCAAAAACGGAAAGCAAGGTTTCTTCATCGAGGCTATTTAGGTCTTCACTTACTGAATTACCAAAAAGTATGTTCGATGCTTTTACAACTCCTTCATATTCCACTTGTGAATGCACCCGAACGGTTATGTCTTTGGCTAACTCCAATTGAAGTTTTCGGGCGTGTGGCGCCAGTATGTGTCCTGCAATTAGGCTTTCGATTTCTTCTTTATTTCGTTCTGTAAAAATCTTGATATAGTTGGAAGCATCTTCATCGGAAACATTGAGCCAATACTGATAAAACTTGTATGGAGAAGTTCGTTTTGAATCTAGCCATACATTTCCTCCCTCAGTTTTTCCAAACTTTGTGCCATCTGCTTTCTTAATTAGCTGTGTCGTAAGCGCAAAGGCATCCCCATCATCCTTTCTTCTGATCAGTTCTGTGCCGGTCAAAATATTCCCCCACTGATCGGAGCCACCCATTTGGAGCTTGCAATTTTTGTTTTTATAGAGCCAATAGAAATCATAGCCTTGCACGAGTTGGTACGTAAATTCTGTAAAAGACAAGCCCGTCTCCAACCTTTTTTGGACGGAGTCTTTGGCCATCATATAATTGACAGTTATATGCTTTCCTACATCGCGGATAAATTCAAGAAAATTAAAATTCTTAAACCAATCATAGTTATTAACCATCACGGCTGCATTGTCTCCATTAGAGAAATCGAGGAATTTCATCAACTGCGCTTTCACACAGGATTCATTATGACGTAAGATATCCTCCGATAACAAGTTGCGTTCAGAGGATTTTCCGGAAGGGTCGCCTACCATACCCGTTGCGCCACCAACCAAAGCATACGGTTTATGTCCACATTTTTGAAATTGCACCAGGGTCATAATTTGTACCAGGTGACCAATATGCAAAGAATCAGCGGTGGGGTCGAACCCAATGTAGCCACTGGTCATTTCCTTTTTTAATTGTTCCTCGGCTCCTGGAGTGATATCGTGTATCATACCTCGCCACCGAAGCTCTTCAACAAAATTTTTGCTCATTGCTTATGATAAAGTTCAAATATAAGAGTACTTCATTCAATTCAGGAACTTCAAATGATTAATAAAAGATTGATAACCCTGTTAATGCCGATTGTATAAACTTAGCTGAGCTGCTTTTATTTGGTGTGAGTTTTTTGTTTTTTTAGATTTCCGAAACTTTAACCTAATACATACATGCAGCAACCGGACTCACTTCGCTTGGTAGCCGAATTTCACAAGACCTTTAAGCATCCAATTTTGGACACGCCAGCCATTCCTGATGAAGCTCGATGTAGACTTCGTGTAGCATTGATAGCGGAAGAGTTGAAGGAAATGGAAGTGGCAATCCTGGAAAAAGATATTGTTGGCATCGCGGATGCTTTGTGTGACATACAATATGTTCTATCTGGGGCGATTCTTGAATTTGGTCTGGGCGAAAAATTCAATGACTTGTTTTTGGAGGTACAGCGCTCAAATATGAGCAAAGCCTGTGATTCAGTTGAAGAGGCTGAAAAGACTATTCAGTTTTATTTGGATAAGGACGGCACTGAATGTTACTACCGAAAGGAGGGTGAGAAATGGTTGATCTACCGCAAGTCCGACAATAAGACTATCAAATCTGTAGGGTATTCCCCAGCAGATTTGGAAGCTATATTAGTTAAATAGGAAAGGCAAAACGGACTGGAGAGACCCATACAGGTTACCTTGGGCATGAATAAACTAGCAGAAGATTCATTATTGTTGTGATAACTGCTTTTTTGAGCCTATTTGTCTTCAGAAAAGATAAATTCTCAGCCACGGGTGCTACATCAGCTTATTCTTCGTTATCAATTTGGCGCTAAATCAGGATATAAAAGTTGGTAGGATGATACACTTCTAGTGACCTTGATCACGAAATTTGAAGGTTGGAATTTTATAGGTTACGGGATTTGTTGTTTGAAATGACATGCACTCAGAAGGGTTGTTAAGAATTATATTTATCTTTAAAAATTAAATTGTAAAGAAGTTTATGGACGAAATTCAAGAAAGTGAATTCCTGGTGGCATGGCATAATGGAATTATTATAGGTGCCATCATTTCTATAGCAATTAGTATCCTCATTTATCTGTTTTATAATTTGAAGGTTTCGATGATTGCAGATAATAAGGAGAAGTATGAATACATTAATAAGAGTGAAATAAGATGGTATAAGTGGATGTTTTATGCATTAGGACTCGGCTTAGGAATGCCTATTAACCTATATGGAGCAGGCAAAGAGGTAGGCACCTGGTTTTTTGTATTATTCTTCATTTCCATTGCCGGGGCTACTTTAGTGGGCTATGTGGCATCCTTAATCCTGGATTATTATTATCCGACTAAACTTAGTGCAAAACTTAGGAAGTTGCGCTACACTCCCCGCATAAACAAAAAGACCGGCAACAAAATGAGGTTGTTGAGCGAAGACGAAGAAGACGTTCACCTTCAGGAGGGGATGCAGGCGGAAGAAAACGTTTTTTCGATTGATTATGATGTCTGGATAGATGAAAAGACGTCTGATATTCTGATTGAAAAATACGAGGGTCACCTTGTGGCACTTCAGTGCGGAAATTGTGGGTTCTACACCATGCGTGTGGTTAAGGAAGAGATCGTGGAAACCCACGAGGATGGACAACCTAAAGAACTGGTAAAGAACTATCAATGCTCGTATTGCAAGAATGTTAGGGCAACCCAGTTTCATATTTCCCAGAAACAAGGAGACGATTACAAGCACCAGAAGCCAGCAATTAAGCGCAATACAAGAGGAATTGAGATGATAAAAATAGAAATCCACTCTACCCATGACGGAAAGAAATTTTATGAATTTGAATCCTTAGAGCAGGCCCAAAAATTTATCAAGGAATTTGATAAAGATAAGGTTGCATAAATATGCAACAATAATTTAGGCACCTCTTTTGCATAAAATCCGTTAAGACTTTAAAACTTCACAGATGACCATGAGAATTACAAGTGTGCTAACTCTTATTACTTTATTTACTACGCTCTCGATAGCAAATGGCTTTGCATCAAGGGATACCCTTGAACTAAAATCGAAACAAGTTTATGGCAAAGAGGCAAAAGTCATCTCTTATATTTTAGACAACAATCACTACCGCAAGTTGCGCTTGAATGACTCCTTGTCGTCTGCTATTTTAGATAAATACATCAAAGAACTTGATAATAACAGATCTTATTTCATCGCTTCTGACCTTAAGGATTTTGAAAAATTCAGATTTTCAATTGACGACCTGACTAGAAACGAAAATGTTGAACCGGCCTACGAAATCTACAGAGTTTTTCGTAAGCGATATAGCGAGCGAATGGACTTTGTAATGAATAATCTTATCCACCAGGAGTTTGATTATTCAATTGATGAGTATTATGAAACAGACCGCGATAAAGAAGCTTGGGCAACTAACATTGCTGAACTTAATGATATTTGGAGAAAGATAATAAAGAATCAATCCCTTGGTCTAAAACTGACAGGCAAAACACAGGAGGAGATTGAGGATGTCCTTAAGAAGCGATACCAACGTTTTATTAAATCGGTCTCACAGTTTACTGGTGAGGACGTATTCGGTGTTTACATGAATGCCATTACTGAATCATATGATCCACATACCAATTACCTATCCCCAAAGGCCTCCGCATTATTTACGCAAAGCATGAGCTTGTCATTAGAAGGCATTGGTGCACAATTACAGACGGAAAATGATTATACAAAGATTGTAAGGATAATGCCCGGAGGGCCTGCTGAAAAATCTGATTTAATTCACAGCAACGACTTGATCATTGGTGTGGCGCAAGGCTTAGAAGGTGAAATGGTGGATGTAATTGGGTGGCGAATTGACGAGGTTGTAAAGTTGATAAAAGGTCCAAAGGGAACGACTGTACGGCTTAGTTTTCTACCCTCTCAAACAGGAGTGAATGGATCCTCCAAAGAAATCAAATTGGTGCGAGAAAAAATTAAGTTAGAAGATCAGGAAGCTAAACGAAGCACGATCAACTATCAATCCAATGGCCGAAATCTTAAACTTGGAGTTATTAATCTTCCAAATTTTTATATGGATTTCGAAGAATACCAAAAAGGAAACGTGGAGTATAAGAGTACAACGCGCGATGTGAAGAGGTTGATCACGGAACTTCAAGCAGAGGGTGTTGACGGAATTGTAATGGACTTGCGCAACAATGGAGGAGGTTCACTGGCGGAGGCGATTGATTTAACCGGATTATTTATCAAGGATGGACCTGTTGTTCAGGTTAGGAATTCTGCGGGCAAAGTTGATGTTGGTTACGATGACGACAACAAGGTAGTTTACTCCGGACCACTCTTAGTGTTAACCAATCGATTCAGTGCTTCTGCTTCTGAGATTTTTGCAGGGGCTATTCAGGATTATAAGCGTGGCGTAATAGTAGGAGAATCTACCTTTGGTAAAGGAACTGTGCAACAAGTACTTCCCTTAAAACGCTTTATTGTTGATACAGAAGAGGTTGGTGATTTGAAGCTAACCTTTCAGAAATTTTATCGCGTTACTGGCAGCAGCACCCAGCACAAAGGAGTCTCTCCGGATATAAAGTTACCTTCAGCTTTAGGGGAATCGCAGTATGGTGAAAGTGCAAATCCAAGTGCATTGCCATGGGATGTAATAAAGCCGACCCCTTATAAAAAAGTATCGAATGTGGGCGATAGCATATTATCTGCGCTCTCAAAATCCTATTTAGAGCGATCTAAGTTTGATACTAGTTTGAAGCAATATGTGGCAGAGACTGAGGAGCTGAAGAAAAACTTAGCTCAAACAAAAATTTCTCTTAATGAGACTGTTCGCAAACATGAAATGGAGCAAGCTGAAAGGAATAAGAGCGCCAACGGAAAATTAGACACAAAAATTACGTCAAAAGAAGGCGTGCTTGTGGACGAGCTTTTGAAACTGAACGATGAATATCTGCGCGAAGGTCTTTTGATACTGGCTGACCTTGTCACAAGAAGAATTGGCTAGTCTTTAATTTGTATTGGTTTAAGAGTATAACCTTTTGCTTTTAGCAAGGCGAGCAAACCCCGATCACCTTCTAAGTGAGAAATACCTATAGATATAAACGAAATTTTATCGGCCATCATATTTTCTATTTTAGGTAGCCACTCTTCGTTTCGCTTATAATAAAACTCCTCCAGAAACAACGGGCTGTTTTCCGTTGGGTGTAACGTGTATTCGAAAATCTCATCAAGATTGCCTTCCGGATAATCAATCATAAGTTTTTGGTACTCAGATTTTTGTTTTTCGAAATTAGCCACGCTATGCAGGAGAGCCTTCTCCTGGTCTTCCATAGGAAATGTGTTTAGGGCAGCAGCTTCACGATCAACCGATTCCAGGCTATAGGTTTCTAAGTTGTGTTTATTTGCAAATTTCAGTAACTCCATATCATAAAATTTCACCTTCTCTCCCAAAGAAAGCCGGGTCATTAAGATAGAAAGAGGAAGTGGCTTTATGTTCGCATATTTACTATCAAAAACAGATTTACTGATCCCAAATTCTTTTTGAAAGAACTCCTGAACAATTTTATAATCAGCTTCAGAAAATTGCGTAGCCAATGATTCGCCTTTCGGAAAAAGCAATGCCTTATTTAATTCATGTTGAGCGTGATGATCTATCTGATCTTCGATGGCAAAAATATCGCTGCTCTTGATTAGGTTTGTTACTTTGGCCGGGAGGAAGAACTCCTTTTCCCCAATAAATTTTAATGTTCCAAACAGGTAGGATGGCTTCTTAAGCTTATCACCACTAACTTCCCAAAGAATAGAATTTTGTCCCATTCCAGATTTGAATACTAAGACTACCAGCAGGATCGTGATTCCAAATTTTAATTTATTCATGATAATTGATCATTTAGTATAACAAAGAAAACATTAAATCGCGATAAATGAAAAGCCGTTATGCGTGTACTAAAACTTTGTTTAATTAATTGTCTTTGATGTTGCGATGGATTAATTTGGAAGTTTAGCCAGAACTGAAAAAATGAGTGAAGAACTGCTCAAAGCAATCATACAACTTTTTGCAATTGTTGCCAAGGAGCGCATCACTGAAGACGAACGTGCAAATATCAAAGAATTTCTTTCCCTTCACCTCAATCAAGAGGCTCTACGCTACTACCTAAATCTATTTGACGACTTCTGTAAAGTTAATAGAAGGGTAGCAAGTCCTGCACTGCCGAATGTGGATGAAGAGACTTTACAGTACGTAGACGACTGGGCGCAAATCATGACGATTTCTAAGAAGGTCAATCAGGCGCTGACCATGCAGCAAAAAGCAGTGTTGATTGTCAAAATAATTGACCTCATATTTGTTGACACAGAAATATCAGAGCGGCAGGGAAATTTAATATTTTATATTGGTGAGGCGTTGAAAATTCCTTTGAAGGATCTTCAGGCCATGCGCTCATTCGTATTAGGGCAAGATATCGAAGAGCTTTCTTCACGGCAGATATTAGTGATTGATGAAGGATCCGATGCCATCGCTCATCCTGGCCCCAGCATTGTTTCAAAAAACCTAACAGGACTTATTGCCATCCTTCGGCTTGCGGACATTGAGACGTACTTTATCAAATATCTGGGGATCACATCCCTCACGCTGAATGGCGTCCCGCTGAAAAGTAGAAAGATTGACGTCTTTCCAACAGGCAGCACTATCCGGGGCAGTAAGGTTGATCCAATTTACTATAGTGATGTAGTTGGAAAGTTTCTGATCGAGGATAATGACACTGAGATATCATTTCTGGCCGAGCATATTTTTTATCATTTTAACAGTGGTAGGGCAGGTCTGCAAAACGTAAGCATT
The DNA here is from genome assembly GCA_016650355.1 of Bacteroidia bacterium. Lineage (GTDB taxonomy): Bacteria > Bacteroidota > Bacteroidia > Cytophagales > Cyclobacteriaceae > ELB16-189. The sequence goes on from JAENVX010000121.1 coordinate 19,526, forward strand.
GCAGAACATGGAAGTAAGCTCATTGGGTTAATGGGTGCAAGCGGCTCGGGAAAATCTACGCTTTTAAGTGTATTAAATGGATCAGAACGGCCATCCAGCGGGCGTGTTTTGATTAACGGTATTAATATTCATGACGAGCCAGAAAAGGCGGAAGGAGTAATTGGCTTCATTCCGCAAGACGATTTGCTTATTGAAGACCTTTCTGTTTTTGAGAATCTCTATTTTGCAGCACGCTTATGCTTTGGTCATTATTCGAAGGAGCAAACAAGAGATCTTGTTGATAAAGTATTGCTGAGTCTGGGATTATCTGAAATTAAAAACCTGAAGGTTGGATCACCTTTGCAAAAGACGATCAGTGGTGGCCAGCGAAAGCGACTAAATATAGGACTTGAGTTACTACGTGAGCCAGCAGTACTTTTTGTGGATGAACCAACTTCAGGGCTTTCCTCACGGGATTCAGTAAATATCATGGACTTGCTGAAGGAGTTGACCCTCCGCGGCAAAATGATTTTTGTGGTCATCCACCAGCCTTCCTCCGAAATTTTTAAGATGTTTGATACACTTGTGATTCTGGATGTTGGTGGCTTTCAGATTTACTATGGCAATCCCGTTGAATCGGTTTCCTATTTTCAGGAGATTGTGAATGCAGCATATAAAACGCCCGGTGCTTGTCCTGAATGTGGCAACATTAATCCTGAGCAAGTATTTAATATTATTGAAACCAGAGTAGTAAATGAGTTTGGTCGCTTCACGCATACGCGGAAGATATCACCAGGTCAATGGTATCAATATTTTAAACAGAAAATCAAACTTCCCAGAATAACTCAGATCACGGGCTCCCTTCCAGTTACTCAGAAAATCCCCAACCGATTTAGGCAACTGTTAGTGTTTATTCAGCGAAATGTACTTTCAAAAATATCTGACCATCAGTATCTGACGATCAATGCCCTGCTTGCTCCAGTGCTCGCATTGTTCATTGCCTATTTTATTAAGTACCATGCTTCAGATACGGATTATACCTTTTATAACAACGACAATATTCCAGTATATTTTTTCATGAGTATTGTTGTCGCGCTTTTTGTCGGTTTGATTGTAAGCGCAGAAGAAATATTTCACGACAGAAAAATTCTTAAGCGAGAAAAATTTCTCAACTTAAATCGAAGCAGCTATCTCATCTCCAAGGTACTTGTACTCTTTTTAATTTCAGCAATTCAAACCATAAGCTTTATTATTGTTGGCGACCTTATTCTTGAAATACCACTTGGGGAGTACCGCTATTGGTTGATCTTGTATTCATGTTCTTGTTTTGCCAATATGCTCGGGCTAAATATTTCTTCTGCATTCGACTCTGCTGTTACCATTTATATTTTAATTCCAATCTTGATTATCCCTCAATTGTTATTAAGTGGCGTGGTGATAAGTTTTGATAAATTCAATCCGAAAGTGGGTACACCTAAAGGCGTGCCGTTAATGGGAGAGTTTATGGCGTCACGCTGGGCATTTGAAGCATACATGGTTACCCAGTTTAAAGACAATCTGTTTGAGAAGCAGTTTTACGAGTATGATAAGGAGATCGCAAAGGCGAATTATAAACAAGTGTACTATATACCTAAGTTAGAGACTAAACTTGCCTTTGCAGTAAGAGAACGACAGCGGTGGAGAGATCAAAAAGTTGACAATCCAGTGAAGGTGGCATTGGATGTATTAAGAAATGAAATTGCGAATGAGCTAAAAATTGTAGGAAAAAATAAATTGCCTGAAGTAGCTCAATTGTCAATAGGAAAGTTTGATTCTGCAGTTTACTTTAAGACTTCTGATTTTCTTTCGGGGTTGAGGAACCATTACGGAGCGCGGAAGAAAAAAGCCTCTGATGCTAAAGATGAGTTGATTGCTAAATTGACCAGCACGCCCCAAGGACTAACGGAGTTTAGCAACATGAAAATCAAGTATCAAAATAAAAGAGTAATTACCACGGTAGAGAATGTAGAGGATTTGAATCGAATTGTAGAATGGAATGGAGAGCTTTTGCAAAAAATTTATCCTGTTTACTTTGATGACCATCGACCCAAAAAGGCATGGGATTTTAGAGGCAATTTTTACATCCCAACAAAATATTTTGCGGGGCGCACATTTGACACAGTTTATTTTAACATCTTTATGATTTGGGCGTTGACCCTGATCTTATACTTAACCTTATATTTTGATCTTTTGAAGATGGGTGTTCGAAGAGCGGGTCTCTATCTTAAATACAGAAAGAAAAATCAACAATTGTGATTATGTTATTAATTTAAAAATCAAAACTACTTATGAAGTATAAATTTGTAGTATTTACCATGGCGCTAAGCCTATTCTTGTTTTCTTGTGCCACAAAGGAAAGCAGCACAGAAGCTGAAAATGACGAATGGCCGGAGCTGGACGCTTTTCATATGACTATGGCGGAGGCCTTCCATCCGTTGAAGGATTCTGGCAATGTTGAACCTGCTATACGCCTAATGGGGCAGTTGGCCGATGATGCGGAGATGTGGGCAGCAGCACCGCTGCCTGAAAAAGTTAATTCAGCGGAGATGAAGGAGAAAATTGGTAAGCTACATGCAGATCTTCGGGCGTTGTCGGATGAGGTGAATGATGGTGCAGATGAAGATCAGATAGGCACCACGTTGTTCACCATCCACGACCAATTTCATGAAATTATGGAAGCCTGGCATAAGGGCGGAGATAATCATGAACACGAACATCAGGAGAAGCTTTGAGCTTCTTCAATTAAGGGAAGATGGAATTGATCCCCATAAACGAAACTCTTGAAGAGAACGGAGAATTTGCTGGCAATTCTTTGTGCCTGGATTCTCTTTACATGACCATTGACTTTTATAAATCTGTTGGATTTAGTCCTCCCTGGATAGGCTACTATGTCAGACAAAATGATCAACTGGTCGGTAGTGGTGGTTTTAAAGGCAGACCCATAAACGGCCAGGTAGAAATTGCTTATGGCACATTTGAGCAGTATCAACATCAGGGAGTTGGTGCAGCTATTTGTAAACTGTTAGTTGATCTATCTCTCAAAACAGATTCTTCAGTTCGTATTACAGCAAGGACGCTCACAGAAAAAAACTTCTCAACCCGCATACTGGAAAAAAACTCTTTTAAATTTAATGGAATAGTCAACGACCAAGATGATGGTGATGTGTGGGAATGGGAATATGTTCCGCCTGAAATATAAATAGTTCACTTTAATAATCTTATTTACTCATGATAAAACTTACCATACTTTTAGCCATTTCGTTGATCATGGTTGCATGCAGCAATCCTAAAGAAACCACCGAAAACGAGTGGACATCACTTTTCAACGGCCACGACTTGGAAGATTGGATAGTGAAGGTACATCATCATGACGCAGGCGTAAACTTTGGCAACACCTTTCGGGTGGAGGAAGACATGATTAAAGTGCGTTATGATCAATACGGAGATTTCAATGATCAGTTTTCGCACCTCTATTTTAAACAGCCCTTTTCGCATTTTCATTTAAAGTTAGAATATCGCTTTGTAGGCGAATTGCAAAAAGGTGCTCCCGAATACACCCTGCTTAACAGCGGTGTTATGTTTCATTCACAAGATCCCCGCAGCATGCCCAAAGAACAAAATTGGCCGATATCGGTGGAGATGCAATTTCTAGGAGGGCTTGGTGATGGTAAGCCGCGGCCAACCGGCAACATGTGTTCACCAGGAACAGACATTGTCTACGAAGGCAAACTATATGACAGCCATTGCTTAAGCTCAACGAGTAAAACGTATGATGGAGAGCAGTGGGTGAGGGCTGAACTGATAGTGCTAGGCGATTCGCTGATCACACACATCATCAATGGAGATACCGTGTTGCGATACAGTAAACCAACTATGGGTGGCGGTGTTGTTCAAGGATATGACAGCGCGTTGTGGATGCCTGGAAAACCTTTGATGGAAGGATTCATAGCATTGCAAAGCGAAGGACAGCCTATCGATTTTCGTAACGTTGAAATACGCAACCTAAAGAAATAGCTTCATCGTTGCGACTTACTAGGGTGGAGGCCTGGTATTACGTTTCATTCTGCGAGAAAACGGAAATGATTTATTAAAGATTCATCCGCATGGTAGCAAATCACCGTTATTAGAAATAATGACAAAGTATTACGATCCCAAAGGGACCTATACGGCTTACAGCAATGACGACAAGCATCTGCTCAGTGAATCTGGTGAGCATCTCGGTTACTTCTCAAATGGATTTTTATACAATACAAAAGGGGCCGCCATCGGGCACGTAAAAGGGAAGCAGATCATAGCTAAAAACGGTCAGCCTCTTTATTATACCACGTGACCCCTTTCAACTTACCCAGATGAGTAATCAGTCTGCATTGAATTTATCTAGTGTAATCTTCGTCTGTAACAGGCTGTAGCCAAGTCACAACTCCCGTCTGCGTATTGGAGTTGACCGCAAGGTGAGTCATTTCACTATCCGGTGATGCACCATGCCAGTGCACAACATCGGGAGCAATGTTAACAACATCTCCTTTGCGAATTACTTGTATTATTTTTCCTTTCTCTTGATAATAGCCAACACCATCAGTAACAATAAGGATTTGTCCACCGGGATGTGTATGCCAATTGGTTCGTGCACAACGGTCAAACATTACGTTTCCTATTTGAGTACTAAGGATAGGATCGTTTGGTACCAGTAATTTAATCCATACTGTTCCCGTGAAATATTCTGCGGGAGCTTTTTCTCCTTTGGGAAATATCCCGGTTTTATTTTCTGGCATGTTCTGTTATTTAATTCCGCTGCAAGAGCAAAGCTAACAGCAATTCTTTGATTGCATTAAAAAGTTAATCCATAACCGAAAGGAAACAACGTGTCTTCTGCCGGATATCCCGGAGCGTCTGGATGTTGATCGATTACTGCTTTCTCCTTGTTTGCAAGTGCATACGGTAACTTACCCGTTGGGTTGAATTTTCCTGAGACGATGTCCAGGATCGCAGCATCGCTTACGCCAAACGTGGCAAGTATTGCGCCCGCATTCAGAAGTCCACTGTTCTCGTCAAGCACATAAGGCTGGCGAAAGTCGATCGACAAAATAGTTTTTTCCGGACCAACCGTTTTCATGATCTGTTGAATGTCTTGCAACGAAGGTGTTACCTTCCACGATTTGGAGGTTGCCATCGATGAGAAGGACAGGAAGTTCAATTCATCTGGACTGGCTCCGCCAAACCTCAGGCCGTTGGCGGAAGCATCATTGGTGACATAGATTCTGATGACCGCATAATCTGTATCCTTGCGAATGGCCGGCATCTTCTCACTCTTCTTTGCATCGTAATTGCCAGAGACGACTTTAACACGTGACCACGCCTGGCCTTTAAATGCATTAGCATTCATACCCATAGTAAAGACGTGAAGGGTATCGCCTTCTTTTGGAACGACAAGTGGAAGACTCATTTTATTCTGAAGCAACACAATGGACTTTCGCTGCGCAAGATCAGCCTTACGTTGATTGGAAGCATTGCCAAGCGTATACGAGGCGCGATTAGGATCCACATAAGGATTTTCAAAGAGTCCTAGTTCGAATTGCTCCTTTAACAGTCTTTTCACAGACGCATCAACTCTGCTCGCTGCGAGTTTTCCGGACGTAACAAGGTTCAACAGTTGCTTGTTGTCATTGAAGCCCGACAAAATATCCGTACCGGCATCAATGGCGATCAGAATTTGTTCATCGATGGATTTGTCTTCAAGACCCCATGCCCTGTCTCCGATGATTCCCGTATCAGAATTCACATATCCTTTGAAGCCCAATTTTTTTTGCAACAGGTCGGTAACGATGCCTTTTGAAAAAGCCATACCTACAGTGTTTGGCAGGTAGGCCTGTCCTACCGGAATTCCATAATAAGCCATAATGGAAGACGCCCCGGCTTTAATCGCAGCCTGAAAAGGGATCAGATGATAGTCAAACCTTAGCGCTGGATAGACTTGATTTTTTCCAAATGCATAATGAGGATCACCGCCACCTTCTTGCGGGCCTCCACCAGGAAAATGTTTTATAGTCATGGCCACACTAGTGGAGCTCAATGACAAACCCTGCAGATTTTTTATGAGCGTTGTGATAATGTCAGCCGTCAGTTGAGCATCTTCACTAAATGTTTCGTGAACGCGATACCATCTTGGTTCGGTAGACAAATCACCCATGTAGCCGTACATGCCACGCAAGCCTATCGAGGTCCATTCCTGACGCATGGTTCTTGCAAACTCACCGATAAGGTTCATATCCCGGGTTGCTGCTAGGCCACTTTCCTTCGGCCATGACGAGAACGCTCCTGACTCTTCATTGATGCCGACACGAGCATCAAACTCAACGTGATTCCGGGAGTTTGACTTAAACATAGGAGGTATTCCTAGCCTTGTATTTTCGGCAAGCTCTTGAATCGCATTCATAAATTGTGCGGCCTCAAATGGAGTGATCTGAACGCCAGCAAATCCACCACCGGTTGTCTGACGTGGATTTTGTGTGACTACATTTCTGAAAATGAACCGTGTCATTTTTTCGTCTTCAATGAAATCAACTGCCTTAACGGGAAGCTTTCCTCCCGGATCAGCATTAAGCGTGTTGATCAGCATCATGCCCACTTTTTCTTGCAATGACATTTGTTTGACCAGATCATCGATGCGTTGATCGACAGGCAATCGCCAGTCTTCATAGCGGTCGAGCGAATTGTTTTTGTTGAGGTCTTTGAAACGAAGTTGATTAACGACCATCACATTAACAGCGCGTCCTTCTATAACAGGTTGAGAAGGGTAGGTGCCTTGTGCCAAGGTGGCAGCACATGGAAGCAAGAATAAAATTATTGTGAATTTCGTCAGTCGGTTCCTCATGATGTTATCGTTAAGACATCAATATCGGAGTAAATATGAAGAAGCCGTGTAGCAAGTCCATGATTTTCGGCAGAAGGAAGGACACATTCTACAGATACCGTTAGTAGTTCGACTCAAACAAAAGAAAATAACTTACTTAAGCTTATAGGCTACAACAGATTTTTTGAAAAAGGTTGGAACGTAAACAATTCGCTCGGCAGGATCGTAGCCAATATCCGCTGTGTTTCTCTTTTGTTCGCGAGTATCCAACAGAGTTGTCAACTTTCCGTCTTTATCCAAATAGTAGATCAAGCCTGCCCAACATGAAATAATAAAGTCTCCGTTTCCTACAGGCTCAATTCCATCTCCACCCATTTCAGTTACTGCAACAGAAACCAGCTTCTTATCGGCACCTGTCTTGAACACATCATTAGCGGTAAGTAGATAAAGATCATTGTCGACAGCCTTCAATCCATTCACTCCTTTGAGGTCACTCAGGTAAAGTTCAGCTTTTCCCTTTTTTATCTGATGCACTCTTCCCAGTTTGGAATCGGAAACGTAGACCACTCCATATTTGTCAATTGTAATATCATTAAGACCAGTAGCACCTTCAACCGGAATTTTTGATTCAATCTTTCCCGTTGCTGTACTAATGACTACCACTTCTGAAACATCGGCAACAAACAATTTCTTATCCCACACACCCATTCCTTTTGGTGCATTCAAACCTGTTACCCATGTGGCGTTCAAAATTTTTCCACTCTTGTCGATCTTAGCAATCTCACCTTTTCCATCAACATCCCACGGTGCTCCGTCAATCAAAGACACGTATATCGCGCTTTTATCGTATAGCACTGATTCGGGAATAGCAAGTGTGGTGTCGCTTTCCCATATTTTTTCAAGTGAGTGCTGGGCCTGGCTAGTGGTTATAAGCAAGACAAAAAGAATAGAAAAAATAGTTTTCATAGGATTGCGATTAGTAGTGGGTACAAAAATAAATCATTTATTCGTCAAAGTGAACATGCAAGTAAGGATTGACTGATTTGGTTGTTCTCGTCAAGCATCGTCTCTCGCAGAGCCTGCCTGCCGGTGCCTGCCGGTAGGCAGGGACGATGAGCTACTGGATGTTTGACTAGAACTTAGTTCAGAATTACCTCACCGTTCCAACTTTCAAATTGGTAAAGTACCCATCGGTGCCGGGGCCAACCCAAAGCGCAATTGCTCCAGTCGATTTTCCAAATTTAAGATCCTGCACGATAAGGCAAGGTTGGCTTGCGCCATTCACATACAGCCTGGCTTTGTCATCTTTCACTTCAATCTTCACGTGAGTCCATTCTCCTTCTGCCAGGTCGGTGTAAGATTCATACACGCCAGGATTTTCATCGCGGAGTTTGAACCACGTATATTTGGGATGCGAAATGTATTGTGCGCTGTGATTTCTTCTGAGTTGATCTTC